>CADDZK010000298.1 GCA_902812425.1 Actinomycetota bacterium | reverse complement strand
GAGGATTATCTCGAGCACCTCCTCCGGCGAATCGGTGAGGGCCATCAGGCCGAGGTCGGCCTCGGCGGCCTTCACGTCGGCGACCATCGTGGTGCGTACCCATTCGATCAGACCCCGCCAGTACGCAGACCCGAACAGGACCACGGGGAAGTCCCTGATCTTGCCTGTCTGAATAAGCGTGAGCGCCTCGAAGAGCTCGTCCATGGTCCCGAATCCTCCGGGGAAGATGACGAAGGCCCGCGAGTACTTTACCAGCATGACCTTGCGGACGAAGAAGTACCTGAAGTCCACCTCCACGTCCACATACCTGTTGACGTGCTGCTCGAAGGGCAGCTCTATGTTGAGCCCGACGGAGGGTGCCCCTGCCTCGCGCGCACCCCTGTTTCCAGCCTCCATCGCCCCTGGTCCGCCGCCGGTTATGATGGTGAACCCCGCCTCGCCGAGTAGCCTCCCCACCTCGACGGAAGCCGCGTACATCGGGTCTTCGGGGCTTATTCGCGCAGAACCGAAGAGCGTCACGGCGGGACCGAGGTCAGCCAGCTCATCGAAGCCATCGACGAACTCGCCCATGATCCTCAAGACCCGCCACGCGTCCTTCTCCCTGGAGGCCGCCCGATCCGGCCCCGAAAGCAGCCGCTCGTCTTCCGTGCGGCGCCTACTCCTTTGCTTCTCATCCGTCATGCCCATAATCTACCGCACATGCCTCACGTCGCCCCACCCGGCACGCGCTAAACTTCGTGGCGCCAAGGCCATATTAGAGAGGAACACATGACCGACACCGTACCCCTCATCCCACGCGAAGTCCTCTTCGGCAACCCCGAGAGGATGCAACCGCGCCTCTCCCCTGACGGGGAACGCCTCGCCTACCTCGCCCCCAAAAACGGCGTCCTCAACATCTGGGTCGGGCCCGTCGGGAGCCCTGTGGAGGACTTCGAGCCTGTGACCGACGACGCGAAGCGCGGCATCAGGGTGTACTTCTGGGCTGAGGACAACACCCACATCGTCTACCTGCAGGACGAGGGCGGTGACGAGAACTGGCGCGTGCACGCCGTTGATTCGTCGACGAAGGAGGACCGCGACCTTACCCCCTTCGACGATGTGCAAGCCCAGATCGTCGAGCGGAGCCGCCGCTTCCCCGATACGCTCCTCGTCGCGCTGAACAGGGAGAACCCCGAGCTCCACGACGTCTACCGCCTGACCCTCTCGACCGGCGAGATCGAACTCGCCGCCAAGAACCCCGGCAACGTCGTGGGCTGGGTCGTGGACGCGGATTTCAGGGTGCGCGGTGCCATGGCTGCGACCCCCGATGGCGGCTTCGATGTGCTCTTGCGCGACACGGAAGAAGAGGACTGGCGCAAGCTACTCAGCTGGGGAAAGGAGGATGCGCTCTCCAGCGCGCCCGTCGGCTTTACCGAGGGCGGCGAGAAGATGTACCTCATCGACTCGCGCGGGGCAAACGCCTCACGCCTCGTCCTGCTCGACCTCGAGAGCGGCGATCTAGAGACGCTCGTCGAGGACCCACGCTACGACGTCGGCCAGGTCGTGACGCACCCGGAGACCCACGAGGTCCAGGCCGCGGCCGTCGAGCGCGCGAGGACGGAGTGGGTCGTGCTCGACGACGACGTGAGGGAAGACTTCGAGGTCATACAGGGAATGAGCCGCGGGGACTTCGGCCTGGCGAGCCGCGACCACGCGGACGAGAACTGGCTCGTCGCCTTCACCGCGGATGACGGCGGCGCCTCCTACTACGCCTACGACCGTAAAAATAGGCGCGGCGAGCACCTCTTCGACGCACGTCCCGACCTCGCCGAGTACACCCTGGCGCGGATGGAGCCCATCTCCTTCACCTCCCGCGACGGCCTCGCGATAGAGGGCTACCTGACGCTGCCGCCTGGAAGCTCAGGCGGTCCCATGCCGATGGTGCTCAACGTGCACGGGGGTCCGTGGGTACGCGACGGGTGGGGTTACCACCCCGAGGCGCAGTGGCTCACCAACCGCGGGTACGCGTCTTTGCAGGTCAACTACAGGGGCTCGACGGGGTACGGCAAGGAGTTCCTCAACGCCGGCAACAAGGAGTGGGGCGCCAAGATGCACGACGACCTCGTCGACGCGGTAGCGTGGGCCGTAGACGAGGGCATAGCCGACCCCGAGCGGGTAGCCATCTACGGCGGCTCGTATGGTGGGTACGCCGCGCTCGTAGGTGCCACGTTCACGCCGGACCTCTTCAGATGCGCCGTCGATATCGTCGGTCCTTCGAGTTTGATCACCCTGATAAACAGCGTCCCGCCGTACTGGAAGCCGCTGATCTCCACGTTCCACGAACGCGTCGGCAACCCCGATACGGAGGAGGAGTTCCTGAAGAGCCGCTCGCCGCTCTTCCATGTGGACCGCATCCGTATACCCATGCTCATAGCCCAGGGTGCCAACGACCCGCGCGTGAAGCAGGCCGAGTCGGAGCAGATCGTCGCCGCCATGAATGAGAAGGGCATAGACTACGAGTACCTGCTCTTCGAGGACGAAGGCCACGGCTTCGTCCGTCCCGAGAACCGCATGAAGTTCTACGCGGCAGCAGAACGCTTCCTGGCGAAACACCTCGGCGGGCGCGCCGAGGACTAGTCGGGTCTTACGTCTACCCGCTCCGGGCCGGTCTCGTCCTCACCCGGTGAGATCAGGGTCCCGACCCAGGCAGGGTCAACACCCATCCTGCTCGCGACCTCCTCGTCGGAGAGCCCGAGTCGCCTCAGGCGTTCGACCTCCTCGACGAGACAGACTTCGCCGCGCTCTTCCAACGCTCTCTCCTAAAGCCAACCCTGCGATGACCCTTCGAGGGTACCACGCTTCGTTCAGACGGACGAGGGCAGCTTCAGGCTCATGCCCGGGTAGATCTCATACCCCGAGAGGTCGTTGGCCTCGCGGATGGCCTCCACCTTGGGCCTCGGGTCCTCCCACGGGGCGGTGTGCTCGATAGCTATCCCCCAGAGGGTGTCCCCCGGCGCAACGGTGTAGTGGACGGGCTCGGACTCGGCCACGGCCCCGCTGCCCGTGTACAGAGCGAGGGCGAGGACGGCAGCCACGAACAGGGCCCCGAGCCTGCGTCGACGATATTTTGCGCGATCCTTTCTCACCAGGGAAATATACGGGAGGCCCTCGCTGTTCCCAACGATCTTTTCGCACTCTGTCCGGTAGAATTCTCTTTATGCGCTTCACCAAGATGCAGGGTTGCGGCAACGACTTCCTTATCTTCGACCCCGGCGAGGTCGAAGGGGCTGACCTGCCCGACCTCGCCCTGAGGGCCTGCGACAGGCACTTCGGCGTCGGGGCCGACGGGATACTTATCCCTGCCCCCTCAGGGACCGCTGACCTGGAGATGGTCTACTTGAACTCCGACGGCTCGCCGTCTGAGATGTGCGGCAACGGCCTGCGCTGCCTCGCCCGCTACGCCAGGGACCACCGTCTGGTCGATGGCGAGGCCATGACCGTCGCAACCGGCGCAGGCATAAAGAAGATCCTCCTCTTCGAAGATGGCTCGTCGCGGGTCGACATGGGATCTCCCGGCTTCGACACCGAGGTCAAGGTAGGCGGCTTTCGTTTCCTTCGCGTCTCGATGGGCAACCCGCACGCTGTCGCCTTCCTCGGGAGCGAGGCTGCCGTGGAGGCCCTGGATCTCCCCAGGGTCGGACCGCCCGTCGAAGGAGACCCCACCTTCCCGCACAGGACGAACGTCGAGTTCGCCTTCTCAGGGGGCGGCCACGACGTCAGGATGAGGATCTGGGAGCGCGGAGCGGGCGAGACCCTCGCCTCCGGATCGGGCTCGTGCGCCGTCGCCGTCGCGGCAGTACGCCAGGGTCTCGCGCAGAGTCCCGTCCTCGTGTACCTGGACGGTGGCGTGGTGGAGATAGAGTGGTCCGGCGAGCGAGCGCCCGTTTACATGAAGGGTCCTGCAGAGTACGTCTGCGAAGGGGAGCTGTCTCTCTGAGGCGAGAACAAGAGCTGGCCGCTGAAGCAGCGGTTTTCAAGAGGTCCTTCCTGAAAAATTGACCTAGCGGATCTCGACTATGTTGTGGCGGGTGGCGAAGAGCAGGGCCTGAAGGCGCGAGTGCACGCCCATCTTGTTCAGGATGTTCATCATGTGGGTGCGCTCGGTATCCACGCTCATGTGCAGTTTGGACGCGATCTCCTTGTTGGAGAGACCTTCGGCGAGCGCCTGCAGGACCTCTCTTTCGCGGGGCGTTATCTGCTCGATGCTCGCGCGCACCTCGAGCTCCTCCTCGCGGTTCTGTCCGGCCAGGCGGAGCAATGCGACCAGCTCGTCCTGGGAGAGCAGGGTCTCCCCCTCGCCGAGGCGACGCGTGGCTCCGAGTATCTCGTCGACGTCGGCTGCCTTGTGCATGACGCCGGCGGCCCCGGCCTCGACCGCCCTGGCGTGTTCTGCCCTATCCAGGCTCGCCGTCAGGACGAGCGCGGCGAAGAGCGGGTTGGCCTCGCGCAGCTCCGCAATCAGCTCCGTGCCCTCCCCGTCGGGGAGGGAGAGGTCTATGACCCCGAGGTCGGCCTCGACGCCGGCCATCACCCTGCGCGCCTCGGCGAGCGTCCCCGCCTGGGCGACGACCTCGAACTCGGGTTGCTGATCGAAGACGTACGCGAGCGTCTGACGGAACGAGGCGTGGTCCTCTACGAGCAGGATTCGCTGCATTTCCTCCCTTTCGCGGAACGCTTGCGGGTCCCACGCACGAAAACAATATACCAGCTTTGACGGCGTAGAGGCCGCCGCTCTCAGGTGTTCGAGAGCTCTCCGGCTTCCCCGCCGGCCAGGACGGCCAGCCCCACCCTGAGAAACACCCTGGTCCCCACGCCCTCCCTGCCCTCCACGTCGAGCTTACCGCCGAGCATGAGGACGCGCTCGCGCATCCCCGTGAGCCCCGTCCCGTAGGAAGTCTCAGGCCCGAAACCCCTGCCATCGTCCTCGATCTCCACGAGGACCTCGCTGTTCACCCTACCGAGGGTAACGGTAGCGCGACTCGCACCGGAGT
>CADDZK010000297.1 GCA_902812425.1 Actinomycetota bacterium | reverse complement strand
GTCGACGAGGCGGGCTACTTCTACCCCGAGTCGCGAATCGACGAGTTCCTGGACCAGGTCGACGTGACCGAATTGGAGCGAGAGTACCGCGCCCAGATCGAACAAGTGTTGGAGGTCGGCTTGCGGCAGACCCACCTCGACAGCCACTGCGCCATCCACACCCGCCGCGAAGAGATCTTCGAGATGACGATCGGCTTGGCTCGCGAGTATGGCGTACCGCTTCGGGCGTATTATCGACCCTTCATCGAAAAGTTGCGGCGACGGGGGTGCCCGACCAACGATCACGACCTGATGGACAGCTACGACCTCGACACTGTCGGTAAGGCTGACCGCTACGCGCGGATGTTGCGCGCTTTGCCGATCGGCCTGAGCGAGTGGGCCGTGCATCCCGGCGTCGGCGATGCTGAGCTGCGAGCCGCTGTGCCCAGCTGGCGGGTGCGCCAGAGCGATTTCGATTTCGTCGTCTCGCAAGAGGCGCGGGCCATCTTGCGAGAGGAAGGAATTATTCTCGTGGACTATAGGGCGCTACAAACGCTATGGAACGACAAGCCTCATGCGTAGGAGGTTGTCGAGTAGGTCACGATCGTTCGGCTTCGTACAACAGTTCAAAGAACCGCTTGCGAGAGGCCTCGTCGACAACCTCGACGTTAGGCTCGTACTCTCCCACTATCGAGAGCTCGTGGTGAACTACGACCGTCTGACCTCTGCACCACTCCCCGCCCGTCTCCACGGCCACGAAGCGGCGCTCGGTCCTCGTCGCGACCGCAGGGTCGAGGGCGACGGCCATCGCTATCGGGTCCGCAAGCTCGAACCCCCCGTCCCATTCGGTGGGGACGACTCTCTGGATGTCGACGCAGAACTCCGCTAGGGGGGTGCCCACATCTCGCAGCTCAGCCGCCTCCTCCGGTGTGAAGACGGCGTGCTTGCGGGAGATGTCCCAGCCCACCATCTTGAGCGGCATACCCGAGGAGAAAACGACCTTGGCCGCCTCCGGGTCGACCCACACGTTGAACTCCGCCACCGGAGTGGTGTTGCCGAGATGGTCACTGGCCCCGCCCATCATTACGCACTCCTTCACCTTCCCTGCGAACGAGGGTTCCCTGTGGAGGGCCATCGCCACGTTGGTCAGCGGCCCCAACGCAACCAGGGTGACATCGCCGGGATAACGTTCCGCCGCCTCGAGCAGGGCGTCCACAGCGTGGCCGGGGTGCGGCTCTCGCCCGTGCAGGGGCAAGCCTACGTCCCCCATACCATCCTCACCGTGGATGAACTGAGTGGTCTTAAGCGGTGCGAGCAGCGGGGCCTCCGCACCGCGGAACACAGGGACGTGATCCCGAGCAGCTCCAAGGCGTAGAGGGCGTTCTGCACGCCCTGGTCCACGGGGACGTTACCGGCTACGATCGTGATCGCCTCGACTTGCACGCCCGGGTGTCTGAGGCTCATTACCAGAGCGACTGGGTCGGCGGCTGCGGTATCTGTGTCTACCAAGAAGTGCCGCATCTCATTCCTCCCTCTCGGGAAACGCCGCCTCAACGAGGCATCCTAGAGCATAACTGCTCTCCCACGCAGGCCGCGTCCTGCAGACGACCCTCGTGTGACGCTCTATTCACCTGACTGTGTGGAAGGGGTCTTCTCCAAACTCTGCTTGCAGGATACTGGATAGCCCCAGTCCTATGGTGCCAGAAACGCCTCACCGAGGCTCGCTTGTACCCCGGTGAGGGCTGCGTGTCCTTGATCGTGAAGCACGCCGAGGAGATACTCCGATCGTTCGCCGCGTTGGTAGGCGATGGGTAAGGCGGGATTGGTGAAGATACAGCGGCTCGATCACCTAGTGCTAACCGTCCGGGACGTAAAGGTCACGTGCGCCTTCTACACGAGAGTATTGGGTATGCAGGAGGTGACCTTTGCAGGTGGGAGGAAGGCGCTCGTCTTCGGCAAGCAGAAGATCAACCTGCATGGGCAGGACCGCGAGTTCGAACCCAAGGCGGCGCGGCCGACACCGGGCTCCGCTGATCTCTGTTTCATAACCGAAGAGGAAGTTTCCAGTGTCATCGAACACCTACACGCCTGCGGGATCGACATTATCGAAGGTCCGGTGCGGCGGACGGGGGCTATGGGCCCGATTGTCTCGGTCTACTTCCGTGACCCAGATCAGAACCTGATCGAAGTGTCCACCTACAAGCTGCGTGACGTCTGAGTGTCATCTCCTAGGCTGGGAGCGACCACAATCTCGTTGGCCGGGGAGAGTGCCGCACCGCTTCAAGAGAAGCTGAACACATGACCGTCGTAACCGTCACAACGGGGACGCTATCGGTAGTCAAAGGGTTTCTGGGTACAATGCTCGACGAGAGATGCCTAGAACCGTCATCTGCTGTCGCATTCATCGTTAGTGAGAACATGGCTTAGGCAAGGGGCTTCTCGCCGGGATGACGGCCATAGCGCTCGTGACAATGGTTCTCCAGATAACCTACGTGTCGAGTTGGAACCGAAAATCGAGTAGCTTCTCAGCCCGCGATGTTCGCACCCCCGGTCGCGGGTACCTTACCCCGGCCTCAGAGACATGGGGCGGGTTCGTCGCCCGCCGAGCGGCGCCCCACCACGAGACAGCTCAGGAGACCGCGTAAGACCCGCAGCTCCTCAGTATCCAGGGCTGAGAGCACCTCGTGCTCCACGCCTAGCACCACCTCCTCGGTGCGTGCCAAGAGTTCCCGGCCCGCGTCCGTGGTAACTACGATCCGCGCCCGCCGGTCTTTCGGGTCCGGCTGGCGCTCAACCAGACCCTCCTCCTCGAGCGCGTCCACGGCCACTACCATCGTGGACTTGTCGAGCCTCGCTGCTCGCGACAGCGCCAGCTGCGTCCGAGGATTTCCCTCGATGGCTGCTCGCTCGGCCGCGATGAGCACCGTGTAGTCCCGGAGATTTAGACCCAGGGGAACTAGGCGTTCCTCGAGGGCCGCCCCCAGGGCATGGCTTGCTCGTGACATCAGCCAGCCCATGTGCTCTGCAAGCGGCCGTGGTACGAAGCCCTCTCGTCCAGCACGCTTCTCAATCGCATCAGTCATACCGGGAGTATAGCAGCTTTTGTTCTTGTCAGAAATAATCTTGACTAAGATTATCTTAAAATGTAATATCTTGATTAGGACGATCAGCAAATGAAAGGAGAGGCGAGGTGAAGCAATGGTGGACCGTCGTAGCGGTAGGGGTAGCTGTCTTCGTGGTCGGCCTGGACATGAGTATTACGAACGTGGCGTTGCCCACGTTGGCGCGGGGGTTCGAGATCGGTCCGGGCGGCGCGGCCTGGGTGGTGCTGGCCTACAACCTTCCTCTGGTGGCGCTTCTGTTGCCGCTTGGGAGGTGGATTGACGTTCTGGACAAGCGCGGGGCTTTTCTGGTGGCCGTGGTTGGTTTTGCGGTAGCGAGTGCGCTCTGCGGTCTGGCGCCGTCTTTGTCCTGGCTCATAGGGATCCGATTGCTTCAGGGGGCGTTCGGGGCGCTCATCGGTGTTCTGGTGCCGGTCCTGGCGATGGGTGCCGTCGATCCAGGGCAGCGAGGCCGGGCCATGGGCGTCGTCGGTGCTCTTGGACCTCTGGGCTCCGTCAGCGGGCCGGCAGTGGGCGGGCTGTTGCTCGCGAGCTTCGGCTGGCGCTCCATCTTCTTCGCCGTGGTTCCGGCGTGTTTGCTGGCGGCCCTGATGGGGGGACGCGCCATCTCCATGGAGGGGGCGTTCTCCCTGCCGCGGCGGGACCGAATTGTGGAGGCGGCTTTGCTCTTCGTAGCCACTGCTGCGCTGTTTCTGGCGCTAGGGCAGAACCCGGCGGTAGGAGCGGTGGGAGCGGTGGGACCGGTGCACCTCGTGCTGTTGGGCATCGCGCTGCTTGCCGTCATTCTCTGGCGGCGGTTGCCGGCGGCAGAACCCGTAGTCACGCTGGTCTCAAGGCGGGACTTCCGTGTTGCCGCCCTTGGGTTCCTCCTATTGGCCACGGTCGGAGGTGCGCTCTTCTACCTTCCGCCCTTCTTCTTACAGGATGTGCTCCACCTCCGTCCGCAAGAGATTGGGCTCACCCTCCTCGTATGGCCGCTAGCCATGAGCGCCGTCGGCCCGCTGGGCGGGTACCTGGCCGACAGATGGGGTACGCATCCCGCTTCTCTTTTGGGAGCGTTGTGGATCACCGGGTCACTCGTTCTCCTCTTGCCTCTTAGCGCCGAATGGTCTTCGGTTGACGTAGCGTGGCGGCTGGGGTTGGTCGGCATCGGCGCGGGGCTCTTTACCGGACCGATCCAGACCGCGCTCATGAGCGCAGCCCCTGCACACCTCATGGGCACGGCTGGTGCGCTCTCCGGCCTGGCCCGCAGCCTCGGCTTCGCATTGGGACCGGCGCTGGCGAGCGCCGTGTGGGCCTGCGCGGGATCCGGCGTAGGCGGGATGCGCGCGAGTTTGTACGTCATGCTGGCCGTCGCCACTCTGGCGGTGGTCGCGGCGTGGGCAGGGCGTTCGGCACCCGGTCCTCCCGCGCAACCAGCCGTGAAGGAGGAGACGGGATAGAGAGAGGTCTATCGTCAAGCATCCGACCGATGTCGAAGGGAGGTGCTGTTTGTGTAGGGCTCTACGGCACAACCCTCGCTCACAGAGCGATTGCAAACAAAAGAAATCTTTGAGGTAAAGGGAAATGAAGAGCACGCAGATGCAGAACAAGAAAGCCACCGGCAGCGAGGGGATCTCCTACCCAAGGCTGCCGTGGGTGGCCCTGCTCGCCGCCCTCGCCGCAGCTGTCGCCAACACCCTCGTCTACTTCGCCGCCTCGGCTCTGGGGACCATATCGCTGGACGTCCTTCTCCCCTCGCCGATGGGGATGTCTCCTCTGACGGTGGGGCTGGTGGCGACTACCTCGGTCATCGGAACGGTCGGGGCCGCCATCGTCTTCGCCATCATCGGTCTGTTCGCCGGGCGCCCCGTGAGAGTGTTCCGCATCATTGCGGCCGTGGTGCTGGTGCTTTCGTTCGCTATGCCCGCCACCGTCCCCGGCGTGCCCTTGGCGA
>CADDZK010000296.1 GCA_902812425.1 Actinomycetota bacterium | reverse complement strand
ACGGCGGAGGGGACGGGGGCGGCAACTAGCCGCACTCCGGAGTAGCGCCAGAGACCCTCCTCCGCCTCACCCGTGCTTCACGTCGACGAGTTCTATCCGTTCTGGCTGGCCCTTGACGGTGCTCTCGATGATGTCGCCGACCCCGGCCACGTAGTATTGGCGTTCTACGACGCCCTTTTCGAGGGGCGTCCACTCATCGGTCACTAGCACGTGGTCGAAGGAACCGTAGGGTACCTCGACCGATTTGTTCAGGCTCAGTACCCTGGCCTTGTCCTCTGCCACACCCTTGGAGTACTCCTGGCGGTAGGAGTCGCCGACCTTGGGGTCTGCTCGCATGGCGATGCCAGGCTTGGCCCCATCTATCCCTGACTCCCAGGACCCTTCGTGGCCTGTAACCTTGCCGTGCTCGTACTCTGTGACGTGCTCCCCGAAATACCAGACGTTGCCCTTCTTGTCCTGGGCGTACCAGTCGTAGGTCTGCTCTATTAGCTTGCCGTCCTCGGTCACCCCGTCGCTCGCAACCAGGCACTTGACCCCCATAACCCGCCTGGTGTCGCGGGTCACGGCCATCTCATCGCGCTCGGCAGCACCCTTGAACTTTCCCTCGTAAACGAAGGTGGTACCAGGCTTCAGGGGGAAGTACTTGTTGTCTATCTTTGTCGTGAAGTCTGCAGGGTCGATGTTAGGCGAATAGGCTGCCTGCGTCGTCTTCGTGTTGCCGTTACCAGATGAGCCTCCACATCCGGTCACAAGTACGAGCGCCATCGCCGCACCGATCAGCGTGGGCAAAGCGGTCCTTCGTCCCATTACTGTCTGTACCACCTTTCCACACTGGTGTGAAATTCACACGGTGTTCTCATCGTCGGTATTTGGGTAGATCCCGAGATCCACTTCAGATGTTCGGAACGCCCACCTCATCCGTGCTTGACGTCTATCAGTTCTAACCGTTCCTTGGGACCCTTGGTGGCACGTTCGAGGACGTTTCCCGCTCCAGGTGCGTAGTATTTCTGTTCGGCGACGTTCGGTTCGAGGGGCGACCATTCGTCGGTCACGAGCGCGTGGTGAAAGGTGCCATACGGCACCGTGATCGACCCGTCCAGCTTCACCGGCCTCGCCATATCCTCGGCAACACCCTTCAGATACTCCTGGCGGTAGGTTTGGTCGACCTTCGGGCTTACTGGCATGATGATGCCTGGTTTCGCGCCGTGCTTACCGGCCTCCCACGAACCCTCGGTGCTGACCTTGCCGTTTTTGTACTCTTTGGAGTCCTCCCCGAAATACCAGACGTTGCCTTTCTTATCCTGGGCGTACCAGTCGTAGGTCTGTTCGGTCAGCTTGCCGTCTTCTGTAACCTTATCGTTCACTACCACGCACTCCACGCCCATTATGTTCTTCGTGTCCGAGGTGACGGCGACGATGTCGCCCTCAGTAGCACTCGCCGTCTTGCCCCGATAGACGAAGGTAGTACCAGGCTTCAGGGGGAAGTACTTGTTGTCTATCTTTGTCGTGAAGTCGGAAGGCTTGATGCTGGGCGAGTACGAGGCCTGCATCGTACTCTCCTGCGTTGCTCCCGCGTTGCTTCCCGAGCTACCTGAGGACGAGCCAGAGGAGCCACCGCACGCGCCTGCGAGCATCAACACCGAGCCGAGGATTGCGCCCAGCAGTGTGATCCGTTTCATGACCTTCTCCACCTTTCCGTGGGATCGCGGCTCCACCAACTTTGGCTAGTCTGCGCCCCGATCCTGAGAATATACTGAGGAATCATGTTTCATCCGGTTCTCAGCCAATTCTCAGCTTCGCCTACCATACTGCGCAAAAGAGTGTCAGACCTTTGAAGAAAGGAGCTTGCGAAGTGGCAAAGAGACTGAAGGTGCTCCTGGCGGGGATAGTCGCTGCGGCACTGCTCGTCGTTGCCGGGGTCGCCTACGCCAACAGCAACGACTCCTCGGGACAGACTGCGGGAGCCAACCTGGAGAAGGCCAAGAGCGTGGCGCTCGACCACGTAAACGGCCACGTGACTGCTACCGAGGTCGGCGACGAAGAGGGATACTACGAGATCGAGGTCACCCACAGCGACGGCGGCCAGGTCGATGTCCACCTCGACAAGAACTTCAACGTCCTCAGCACACCGGCAGATAACGAGGGTCACGACGCCAAGGACGGCCCCGAAGACGGCGGAGGCTGATCCTCCGGAGATATATTGACCCGATGCGGCTTGCGGAAGGGACCGGGACATTTTATCCCGGCCCTTTCTCTCACCCGGCGCAAAGATGGAGGAGGAATCCCAAACCCGTCCTGAGGGAGCATGCGGATTAGAATACCTCTGCGAGAGGTAGCGAGGAGAAGATGAGAGCTGGAACGCGGGTGCTGCTCGTTGAGGATGACCCGTCTATCGTCGGGTTCGTCGAGCCCGAGCTCCGGCGTGCGGGCTTCCAGGTGAGTTGCGCTTACGACGGTCTCTCCGGGCTGGAGGAGGCGCGGGTATTCGTCCCCGAGCTCGTCGTCCTGGATATCATGCTGCCGAAGCTCGATGGGGTGGGCGTCCTGAAGAGGCTCAGGCAAGGGGGAAGCAGGGTTCCTGTAGTCATGCTTACGGCCCGCGACGCCACCATGGACAAGGTTCACAGCCTCGATCTCGGCGCGGACGACTACCTCACCAAGCCGTTCGAGATGGACGAGCTCCTGGCCCGTATGAGGGCCCTGCTCAGGCGTGTTGAGGGCGAGGAGATACTCAGGGTCGCAGACCTCGAAGTGAACACCGCCACCCGCGAGGTGCGCCGCGGGGAGCGGCAGATAGCCCTCACGGCCCGGGAGTACGATCTTCTGGAGTACATGGCCCTCAACCCTCGCCGGGTACTCTCCAGAGACCTCCTCCTGAGCAGGGTATGGGACAGGGAGTTCGGCGTCACGGGGAACGCCGTCGAGGTCTACATCGCCTACCTCAGGAAGAAGGTGGACGCGCCTGGGGAGCGGAAGTTGATCCACACCATCAGGGGCGCGGGTTATGCCTTGAAGGGGACGTAGAGAACTCATGCCGATCCGGTGGCGGCTTACGCTCTACATCGCCCTTGTGATAGGTGCGATCCTGTTCGCCCTCGGTCTCGCACTCTACTTTCTGAGTCGGGGCGTGCTGCTCTCCGGCGTCGAAGACACGGCCAGGAGCCGCGCGACCGCCGCCGCCAGGACCATCGAGTCAGGAGAGAGCCTGAGCGACGCCTACGTCGGCCAGCTCACCCTCGACGGCGTCGTGCTTTTCGTCCGTGACGGAGGCGGCAGCGTACTGCGGAAGGTGAACCCCCCGGCGAACGGTGCGACCGAGAACGTCATCTGGCGCGAGGCGAAGAACTCCGGGAGGCCGGCCTCGGGGATGGCGACGCTCTCGGGCGATGATCCCTTCTACGTATATGCTGTGCCCGTCGACCCGCAGGCCGGGCCGGCGAGGGTGGTCGAGGCGGCCGCACCTTACGAGTTCGCCCAGCATGCTCTCGAAGTCTTCGAGACGGTACTCGTGGCCGGGATCGGAGCAGCCTTTCTCCTGTCTATCGGTGGCGCCTACTTCCTGGCAGGGGCGGCCCTGAGACCCGTCGAAGTAGTTGCGAACGCGGCGAGGGAGATGGGCGAGGGCGACCTGTCGAAGCGGCTTCCGGTAGCGAACCCCGGTGACGAGGTCGGGCGTCTCGCCATCACGATAAACGGTCTCCTCTCGCGTCTCGAAGCAGCCTTCGCCCGCCGCGAGGAGGCTCTGGAACGCCAGCGGCGCTTCGCCGCCGACGCGAGCCACGAGCTGCGTACGCCGCTTACCACCATAAGCGGCCACGCCAGGATGCTCGACGAGTGGGCCCTCGAAGAGGATCCGAAGAGGGCGAAGCGCAGCGTCGGCGCCATCCGCGCGGCGGCGGGGAGGATGCGGGGTCTGATCGAATCCCTCCTCATCCTTACCCGGGGTGACGAGAGCTCAGACCTCGAGGTCGGACGCCATGACCTCGCCGCCGTCGCAGAAGAGGCAGCACAGGCCGCCAGGACCGCATCCGACGGGAAAGTGTCCGTAGAGTACGTCCGCCCGCAGCGCGCGGTCGAGGCGACCTTTGATCGGGACCGTATCTTCCAGGTCGCCTCCATCCTTCTGGACAACGCAGTGAAGTACACGCCCGAGGGCGGCAGCGTCCTGATAAGGGTCGAGAAGGAAGACGTCGGGGCTGCGCTCGAAGTCTCGGACACGGGGGTGGGTATCCCCGAGGACGAGTTGCCCCTAATCTTCGAGCGCTTCCATCGTACGGACTACTCCCGCACCGATGGTGGCGTGGGCCTCGGGCTCTCTATAGCGCGCCAGATCGCCGAGTCCCACGGCGGCGAGATAAGGGCGAGGAGCACTCCCGGGGAGGGTTCGACGTTCACGCTCGTGCTCCCGCTGCGTCCTCCTCCTGACGGCTATGCTCCCAGGTCGAGGGCGGACCACCATCGAACGCCCCGATGACAGACTTTACGTGAACAGGTCTATGAGCTGCAGGTTCTCGAACTCGGTCGCGAGGGTGGGGGAGAGCTGGGCGCCGTCCCGCTTCTCACCCATCGTGTTCGCGAGCTCGAGGAAGGCTGCGACGGGCCCAGTGGCCGGAACGTCCCTGCGCTTGAGGGCGACTATCGAGCGGCTCATCTCGGGGTTCTCATCTATCGAGACGAGGACGAGGTTGCCCGAGGAGACTGACCTGACGACGGCCGTTCTTGGCAAGAACGCGACCCCGAGCCTGTGCTCGACCATCCTCTTGGCGGCCTCGATGTTGTCGACCTCCATGGTCCTCAGCTCCCTGATGCCGGCGTTCCTGAAGAGGGCGTGCGTCTGCTCGAAGTAACTGGAGTCGTGGTCGAAGAAGATGAGCTGCTCCTCCCCGATCTCCGTCAAACTTGCCGTGCCTCGCCGGGTGAAACGGTGGCCCGGATCCACGACGAGCACGAGCTCGTCCTCATAGAGAGGCAGGCTCTCTATCTCGGGGTGGCGCATCGCCCGCGTGAGGCCGAGCTGCACCTCTTCCTTGAGGGTCATCTCCAGGAT
>CADDZK010000295.1 GCA_902812425.1 Actinomycetota bacterium | reverse complement strand
CATATAGGCCAAGACGTTTGTACTGCTCGACGATGTTCTTGACCCAGAAGTCGTCGTAGTAGACGTTATTGAGGTAGCGGTCGAGCATCGCTCTCGAAGAGAACCTCTTCCTGCCGTATCTGTCGATGGGCAGGTAGTCGTCGTGGGGCGTGACGCCAAGGTAGGTGACCAGGGTGGGGCTGCTGGCGTTCTCCTCCAGCCACGCCCGGCTCGACCCCAGCACGATATCGTCCTCGTAGCCGAGGTAGTTGGCCCTCTGGAAGCCTTCGTGGTTCATTGACTCCTCGTAGGCCTGGTGCCCATAGCCGAAGTTCTTCACCAGGTGCGGGCGGTCCTCGAAGGTCTTCTCGGCCGACTGGAACCAGGCGCTTTTGTAGCCCTGCTCGCCCAAAAGCTCTGCCAGGCACCTGTCGGGGATGCCCCCCGGCTTTGCTTCTACGATGTCGGTGTCGGGGCTGGGATAGAGGCCCGAGTTCACGGACGTTATGGCGTTTGAGGTGTGCGTGATGGTGGTGTAGGCCCGCCCGACGAGCAGGCTCTCCTTGGCCAAGGCCGCCAGGTAGGGCGTGGTCCCAATCTCGGGGGCGTAGGGGGTAACGGAGCGCTCGCGGGTGGATTCCAGGTGGATAAGGGCCACGTGGCGCCTCTCGGTGCGCGCGGTCGGCTTGAGGCGGGCGTTGGCGAGGGGGTGCCTACCACGAACCTTCTTTGCGGCCTCTTCTACCCTCGACTGCTCAAGCCCGGTCGC
The DNA here is from genome assembly GCA_902812425.1 of Actinomycetota bacterium. Classification (GTDB taxonomy): domain Bacteria; phylum Actinomycetota; class Rubrobacteria; order Rubrobacterales; family Rubrobacteraceae; genus Rubrobacter_D. Next base: position 4,304 of record CADDZK010000295.1, on the reverse strand, counting down.
GACGAGGTTGGAGACGGGATCGCGCGCGAAGGCGGCTTCCGCTCCCGCCTTTTCGGGCGAGAGCGACTCCCCAAGCAGGATCGCCCCTGCGGCGCCAGCCCCGGCTGCGAGGAACTCCTGCCGCGTCAGGGCGCGCTTTGAGGTCCGCCTTCCTTGTGGTGCCTCCTCGGCCCCGGCCTCCGTCTGAGGACCGGTGGAGCTCCCGGAAGCTCCATCACGAAGGAGCGCCCTAGTTAGGAGCAGAGGGCCGGGCAGCACGTACAGGAGTGCCGCCGAGAGTACGAGCCAGGCGCCCACAGGGGCGTCGCTGGAGACGGCGCCCTGGGCTTCGCTCGGCTTGGCCAGGTAGTAGGAGACAATGGCGTAGTCGAGGACGGTGCCTGTAGAGCGAAAGTACTGGTACGCCACTGTGGCGATCACCAAAACGAGTATGGCCGAGATGTGCAAGAGCACCAGGGCCACCTTGCGGGGAATGCCCCGCCGGGCCACGGCGAACATTCCGACGCACACCAGCATGTACCCAGCATCGAACAGTAGCTCGGAGCGCAACATACCCAGCGCGTCCCACGCCCCGGAACCCGGCTGATCGGAGGCCAGCCCTATGACCTTCAGGGCAAGGTCGTAAGCGACAAGCGGTACTAGGAGGCTCAAAAGGTACACCCAGTCCCGCCGGTCGAGGAGGCTCATAGAGTGGTTTCGAACCCTCATCCTAGTGTACCTGGCGCCTCACAACGCGCCATATCTTATAGCGTTTCACCAAGGTTAACAGAGCAGCCCAAGCTCAGGATGAACTTCCGAGAAGACCCCTTGCACGCACTTAGGTGAATAGAGGCATGGGGAAGGGCCGGAGCTGCTAGGAGCCCCGACCCCGCCAAAGGCATGCTGCTTTCTCTTTCTATAACTTTCTTTCTATAACTTTTGGAGACCTGCTCTCAAGTCATCAGCGTTCATCACAGGGACAATTTCGACTGTCGCTCCAAGTTCCAGCCAAAGAGGTGTTCTAGCTTGGTAACTCCCTCCGATTCTTCCTCCATATTGAAGACTTAATACCCACCCCGGTTACCATCGACGGGACAGAAGTACGCTGCCTCAGGCTGGAGGTCCCCCAGTAGGCTCTCCATCGATTGCGCGATGCTTCCGTCCCTGATCTTTGCGTTGTTCTCCTCTGTCGTCGGGAGGGTGAACTTCACCATCATGCGCATACGCACTCGCCTCCTTTCTCCCGCCAAATCGTGCGGGGTAGCTCTTCCCTACGGTAAAGCATGCTACGCCTCGGCAGGGGGCCGCACATCCCTCACATGCACTATTTTTCGACTCGCCACCCCAGAGCGGCCAAGACCACGAGCTGAGAGTCTGTCAGGCCAAAGGTACATGCAAGGCGAACTTCTTAGAACGCTGTACATCAGAAGTTCGGAGATGACACCTGCTGGGCACTTCCGTGAATAAGACGGAGGGCCGGGATCTCAAGTGAACCCGGCCCTGCGTAGTGATAGTCAGCCTCCTGCCAAGAAGCTGCTAACTTAGCAGATCTTTTGCGGCACCCTTCTTTTCCTTGAGCGTACTCTTATCCTGGTCTGCCTTCCCCTCTGCCTTTTTGTCTTTGTTACCTGTGAGGGAGCCGGCTGCTTCCTTGGCACGCCCTTTGGCTTCATCCATCTTCGCTTCGCGTCTGTCTTCCTTGCCGTCCTTAGGCACCAGATTTCCTTTCTTTCGGTGACGACTGCTTTCGTCATGCCCCACAGACCCTACCAGCCTGGCGAAGGATCGTTGTTAATATCCGACAAAGCTTCGGTTAAAGAAGGCAAGCCACCGAGTCATTAAGAGAGTCTCGGGTCCCCCTCACCCTCCCAGATGCACCCGGCGAGGTACCCGAGCCCGATGTCTCACTCGATCCGCTCGAACCACAGTTTGTTGACCAGGACGCCGGCAACGACCGACGCCGGGACCGCCAAGAGGGTACCGAGGACGCCGAACGCCGTGCCTCCGACCGTCACAGACGCTATGACGACCACCGGATGGAGAGAGGCGGCCTCCTTCATGACGAGAGGCGTGAGCACGTTGCTCTCTACCTGCTGGATGGCTACGTAGGCTGCGACCACCCATAGCCCGTCGATCGGGTTGCCGGCAAGCGCGAGCAGGAGCGGAGGGACGACTCCGGCGACGGAGCCGATCAAGGGTACGAACGAGACGAGCCCGGAAAAGATGCCCAAGAAGAGTGCGCCAGGGACGCCGATGAGGTAGAGCGCGATCGTCGCGAGGACGCCGACTATGGCCATGGAGATAAGCCTGCCCCCTAGCCAACCCAGGAGGCTCGCGCGGGCCTCGCCCAGCACCTCGCGCGTCCTCGCCCTCTTGCCCGGCAAGAAGAGCCTCACCACCCAGCGCACGACGGGCTCTGGCATGGCCGCCAGGTAGAGGGGCACGAATAGGATCACGATAAGTCCTGTGAGGAAAGAGGCCAGGCTGCCAAAGAGGCCCAAAGCGCCGCCCAGCACCCGGCGCACGCCCTTCGCCAGGTCGGAGGGGGACATGCCGCCCCCACCGCCGATCTCGATTCCCAGATCGCTCGCCAGTCTCCGGGCCCGCCCGACGAGCTGCGAGAGGGCATCGGGGAGGGCCGCGGCGAACTGTGAGACCTGCTCGGCCAGCACAGGGTAGAGCAGGTAGGCGCCCCCGCCGAGGACAGCAGCGGCGGCCAGGTAGATGAGTGCGACCGAGGCGGCCCTAGGTACCTTGCGGCGATGAAGGGCCTCCACGGGCGCCGAGAGTGCCACGGCAAGGAGCAGCCCGGCGGCAAGCAAGAGGACGGTCGCTGCGACCTCAGCCAGGAACCGGTAGGCCAGGAGCAGGGCGAAGGCAACCAGCACTGCGCGCAAAAGGCCGCGATTCGTAACGGACCCGTTCACGGCCGAGGTCCCATCGGCCCACCACGCACCGCCAAGGGACCTACGCGGGCGTTCACGGAGGCTACGATAGCCGGCCCCCGCCGCGGCGGATCGCCGCTGCCGCGAAGGCGGCTGCGAGGGCGCCTACGCTGTTGGCGATGAGGTCAGTCATAGCGTCCCCCAGGCCGAAGACAACGTTGGCTGAGAAGACGTAGCCGGTCGTCCACTCCGAGATCTCCCACAGCGAGCCTGCAGTGACGCCCAGCGTGAAGACTGCCGTGGCCATAGCTAGCGTCCGGGCGGGAGGGATCTCCTCCGCGTAGAACAGGTAGAAGGAAGCGAGGCTAAGCGAGAAGACCGTCACGCCGTGGGCGACCTCGTCATAGAGGGGTACGACACGGTAGAGGTCGAAGACGAAGCCGAAGGCATTCAGGAGCGCCGAAAGGGCCACCAGCAAATCGAAGAGGTTGGGCAGTCCCTCCTCACGCAGCAGGTAGGCGAACGAGAGAGCGATAAACAGCGCGATGGCAAGCGCGCCTACCGGGTCGAAGACTATAAGTTCCCACACGAAGGCGAGGGCCAGGACGACGCGAGTTCCCTGAGCGAGGCGCGGGTAAAGGGGCGAGCGCAGCGGTGAACGCGACGGCGAGCCTTTCACGGGCCCCCCCGACGCGCGGGATGCGGCTCGATGAAGGTCTGGCTCACCTCGGGCACCTCGTCGCGGATCCTGCGGGTAACGCGCTCTAGCAGGTCCTCCACCCCGTCGGTGTCGAGCCCGTCGGCGAGGTGTATCTCCGCGTTGACCAGCACGTCGTCGGGGCCGAGGTGCATGGTGAGCAGCCTGAAGACGTCCGTTACCTCGGGGAAGGAGAGCATGGCGTCGCGTATCCGTTCGCGGTCCTCGGGGAGCACCGCCTCGCCCAAGAGGAGCGCCCGCGAGTCGCGCCCGAGCTCCCAGGCGACGACGAGGAGGACCGCGCCAACGCCGATTGAGGCGAGCCCGTCGAAAAGGTCGTTGCCGGTCGCCTGCGCCAGCAGGAGCCCGGCGGCCGCTATGGCGAGCCCGGCGAGAGCCGCCGCGTCCTCGTAGAGGGGCACCTTCATGGTGGTGTTGCGCGTGGACCCGAAGTGCTCCAGGAGCGATCGGCCCTCCTCGCGGGCGGCGCGCCGGAACTCCCTGACGCTGACGGCGAGCGCCGTCCCCTCGAAGGCGAAAGCCGCGCCGAGGACGACGTAGTTGAGCAAGAACGACTCATGCCCCTCGCCGCCGTGTAGCAGTGCCGTAACCCCCTGGTAGACTGAGAAGAGGGCGCCGACGAAAAATATGAGGACCGCCACCAAAAAAGACCAGAAGAAGCGGTCCTGACCGTAGCCGTAGGGGTGCTCCTCGTCGGGCTCGCGCCTGGAGGTCTTTAGGCT
>CADDZK010000294.1 GCA_902812425.1 Actinomycetota bacterium | reverse complement strand
CCTCCAGCCGCCCGAGAACGTGGCCGCCTGCATCCTGTTCATGGTCTGCCAACCGGCCGAGTCGGTGATCCACGAGCTGATCGTAACCCCTATGACCGAGACCTCCTACCCGTAGGAAGAGGTCCTGCCGGACAATGGAGCGCATGTCGTCCCCGCCGCCGTAGACGGCTTTGCACCCGTCCGGGTTGCGCCTCGTGGCGCGCGTATGAGAAATAATGTGAACTATATTGCTTATTGTGCAAGAGGGTTTAGAATTGCAAATCAGGGAATGTATAAGGGGCCTATAGATTAGGCAACTCACTGATCGCGAGGGGGTGGTGCGATAGGAGAACTATCAGGCGGGGACGGATCAGCCATATCGGGCAACCTGAAGGAGAGAGATGAGGAAGAAGCTGGCTATACTGGTGACGGTGCTTGTGGTGATGGTCCTGGCCGCCGCCCCGGCGTTCGCGGACACGGCGTTCACCCAGGTCGATGGCGTTGCTTCCCTGAGCGACAGCGAGTTCCTGGGCTTCGACACCGCCGTAGCCCAGGTAGACGGCGTAACCGCCGTAGGGCAGAGCGACTTCTTCGGCGGCTCGATCTTCTAGATCCCGGGAGAGCTGCTTTTGGCGGGGTGGGCTAAGCCCACCCCGTCTCTTTGTTCAGTACGCGCCCTCGCGGCGCAGAACGGCGCCGAGGGTCTTCAGGATGATCTTGAGGTCGAACGAGAGCGACCAGTTCTCTATGTAGTACAGATCCAGTCGCACCATCTCCTCGAAGGAGAGGTCGCTACGGCCGCTCGTCTGCCAGTACCCGGTCATCCCGGGGATTGCCCCGAGCCTCCTCTTGTGTTGCTCCTCCATCCTCAGGAAATCCCTTACGGGCAGGGGCCTCGGACCAACCAGGCTCATCTCTCCCTTGAGGACGTTAAACAGCTGGGGCAACTCGTCTATGCTCCAGCGCCGCAGGAGACGCCCGACGCGGGTCACGCGGGGATCCTCCCTCATCTTGAAGACGGGTCCCTCGGCCTCGTTGAACGCCTCGAGGTCGGCCTGCCGAAGTTCGGCGTCCCGCTGCATCGAGCGGAACATGTAGCAGACGAAGACCTTCTCATCGGCCCCGACGCGCTTCTGCCTGAAGAGCACGGGTCCGGGTGAGTCGAGCCTGACGGCGAGCGCCACGGCCAGAAAGAGCGGCGAGAGTAACACGAGCCCGACCACGGAGAAGGCCACGTCGAGGACGCGCTTGAGGGTGCGTTGGGTGTTGTCCAGCCCCGGATAGTGGACCTCGAGGAGCGGAAGCCCCATGCCCTCGGAGAGTACGGTGCGTCCCCGCATCAGGGCGAAAGCCCCTGGCACCACCCTCAAGGGTATCCCGCGTAGCCGTACAGAGTAGATGAGGTCGAGGAGCTCGTCGTCGGGGAGCTGCTCCGCCCCCACGAGGACGACGCCACGGGCCTCCGTGCGGTCCAGCGTCTCTCTGAGCGCCGCGAGATCCGCTTCCGTCCCCCCGAGATCCACCTCCCCGGCCAGAACGTAGGGGCCCGGCGCGCGCTCCATCGACCGGCGCAACCGCGTCCTGTCCTCCTCGTTCCCGACCACGAGCACCGGCGTCTGTCCGAAGCCGCGGCGGTAGATCCTGCCTATCGCGCGCTCGTAGATGAACCTGAGCGCGCCTGAGCACAGGAAGGCGATGGCGGCGGCGAAGAGTATCTCCCCCAAATCGAGGCCGCTCGCAGGGTAGATCGCAGCCCCTATCGTCACCAGCCCCGCCCAGCAGAACGCGGCCCCGACGAGCCCCCCAGGGCTGCGCCGTACGGGCGCCCTATCGTAGAGCCGGAAAGCGGTGAAGAGCGTGATCCAGGCCGCCACGAGCAAAGGCGCGAGGTTCAGGGCGGGCTCAGGAGCGCCGCCCGAGGCCCAGGCCGCGCCAGAGAGTCCGAGTACGAGCGCGAGCCCGTCGGCGAACGCGAGGACGAGGACGCTCGTAGAGCGCCGCAAGAACTTGAAGCCAAGGAGCCTCTTAGGGATGTCTCTCAAGATCCGCACGGGGTCCTCCGTGCGCGGAGTATACCGCCGTTCCTACCAGCTCCCGTAGGAGCCGTCTGGGGCGGGCCAGCCCTCGGGGCGAACGAGGTAGGCCACGCCGCCCGAGCCGGTCTTGAACCACGCCCTGTAGAACTCGTCCCGCTGGTAGACGCGCTTGACGCCGGAATTACTGCTCGCCGCAGGGTCGTTGACTATTACGTTCCCCGCTTCAGTGAAACCCCGGATCACCAGGAGGTGGCCCGAGCTCGCGGGGATGGGCGCCCCTGTCAGCTCTCCACGTCCCCAGGATATGCTCGCGACGACGGGCACCCCCTTCGCTACCCACCGCTCCACCTGCCCGAGCGAGGAGAAGCGGTTTACCGAGGCCTTCAGGCCGTAAGAGGCGGCGTAGGCCGTGTTGAAGGGCCAGTTACCTGTCCCGCGGTAGACGTAATCGTAGGTGCCGTGCGCCACGGTGGGGACCTTCTGATTGAGAGCCCGCCTGCCCGTCTTCTTCGCCCAGTAGGCCATGAGCATGGAGAGCGAGGTCGGGCTGCACCACACCTCGCCGCCGTTAGGGTAGATCATCTGCGACCGGGCCGGCACCGAGAGGTCTTCACCCCACAAGCTCTCGTTCGGCCCGACGAAAACCTCCCCGTTGCGGTAGGAGTTGGAGGCCGTCACGTAGATCGCCCCGACGCTCGGGGTTCTCCTCGCCTTCTTCGAGAGAAGGGTCACGCGGTACTGGTAGGCGTCGGCGAAGACGGGACCGATGCTCTGGAGGGTGTCGGTCAGCACGCGCCAGTCTCCGGCCCTCTGGCCATCTATGCTGTGGCGCTGTATGGTGCCCGTCCCTTTGGCCCACACGCCCATCTGCCACCAGCGGGTCCAGCTCCCGCCGGAGCGCACCCTCATCTCCATCCGCAGCCAGGTGCCCGAGGGCGTGCGCGCGTTCCACGAGGGGATGAAAGTATCCTTGTGCGACGAGCGGTACACCTTCGAAGTCAGCGTTCCTTTCGTTCTCCCGCGGACGAGCCGCACCGCGCCGTTCTTGAACTTCACACCCTTCTCCGTCCCTGCGGAGAGGGTCTTTTGAGTGTCGTATTTGCCGAAGTCTATGTACAATGTGCTCGCTGCTCTCGCCTCAGCGGAGACACACAAGAGCAGGCAAGCGAGCACGAGCGCCGCCGCGAAGAGACGCAGGTTTCCTGGTAGAGAGATCCCCCTCACGAAATACATTCTACAGTCCTGAACACCCCTGCGCACCTCTCTCTAGTTGCTGATCTTGTACCCCTCACCGCAGGTCAGGCCCTCGCGGCAGTAGCGCTCGTAGTCGGGTTTGACCTTCCCGTACTCGTAGACGTGCGATAGGACTCTGAAGTCCCCCCTCTGGGCCGCCGTGCCGACGTAGTGGTGGCGGATGACCTGCAGCCCCTGACCCCCGTAGGGCGAGCCGTCAGGGTTCTCTTTAGGATAGCGATAGAAGGCCTGGTGAAAGTGGACGGGACCGACAGGGATCGTACCTCCACCCGTCTTGCCCGCGTAGCCGAGGAGCGTGTCCCTGTCCACCACGTCGCCCTTGTCGAGCCCGCTTCTCAAGGCCCTGAAGTGCCCCGTCAGGCTGACGTACTTGTCGTTGCACGCCCTGATGGAGACGAAGATGCCGTAGTCCTTGTGGGTCTCGTTGCGCCCAGCGAAGGTTACGTGCCCGCAATCGAAGGGGGAGTAGACCGGGTCCCACAGGTCCATGAGATAGTCAACGGCGAACTTGTCGTTGGTGTAGTAGGGCTCGTCGCAGCGGCCGTATCCGAGGTCACCGTGGGTGTACTGGCCCCAGAAGTTGGGCACCCCGATTCTGGTCCAGCCAGTAGGGATGTGGTCGTCTGGATTACTGTTGGCCGTGCGGCCGTGCTGGGTCTGGACCCAGAAGTTCGGATCGGCGCGCCAGCAACCCTCGGCGATTCGCGTCTCCCCCGTTCCCGACACCGAGTAGCCCGCCGACTCCTCGTCGGCCGCCGAGGCAGAGGGCGTCCAGTCGCGCTCGGTCCTCACAACCTCCTCCCCACCCGAAGGGTACAGGGCCTCGGGCGCGTTCGCGGGCGGTAGCCCGAGGGAGGAGACAGGTCGGGATGGTTTCTCGAAGCGCAGAGCCCGCAGCAACTCCCTGTCGCCAGCGTCGAGCCCCTCCTCCCCCGGCGCTTCGGAGTAGACGTTGATCCTGTACACCCTTCCGTTGACGGGGACGTAGACCTCGGTCGAGGGAGTGCCGCCTGGTATGGGTCCGACCGCAACGCCCCTGTGGCCCTCCTCGCCGACGGTTACGGCCTCTCTTCCCACAGCCAGCTTCTCGTCTTCGTAGTAGGAGATCTTCTGTCCGACTTCTTCGTCTATCTGGCCGGGGCTCATACCGTAGGCCAGCGCGACACGTACCGCGGGGATCCCGCCGTGGTCGTGCGAAGAGGGCGGTTCTGGTCTCCAGAGGGTGAAACCGTAGGTACCGTCGTAGGTATACCGTTCGCGCTCGACAGTCCAGTTAGCCGGATGGGTGATGGAGGCACCGACGGCCTCCCCTCCCGTCCTCTCGACCGCGGACGAAGCCTGTCTTGCCACGCTCGCCTCCGGCGCTGTCATGACAATGGCTGCGACCAGACCGAGGGTCAAAAGGGCTAGTATTCTGGAACGCAACTTTCCCCTCCAAAGATATAAGCGCTACTAGCAAGCCATTATGGGTGAGGAGGGCGAGGAGTTAAAGGGGCTGGATTCACGTTTTCTATAACCCGACGAAGATTTTAGTGGCGAGCGCTTCTACCGCCGTCCCTTGCCGAAGCGTTGCCCGAGCACCCGCAGCAAAAAGAGGGGGTTGCCGAGCAGGTAGCGGCGCCACAGGCGGCGGGGCTCGACGAGGAGGCGTGCCAGCCACTCGAAACCGTTGTGCGTGAGGAAGCGCGCTCCACGACGCAGATCCCCGGAGACGTAGTCGAAGACGGCCCCTCCGGTGAGGGCGACGCCGGCCTCTATGCGGTCTCTGTTCTCCATCAGCCAGCGCTCCTGGAGCGGCATACCCAGG
>CADDZK010000293.1 GCA_902812425.1 Actinomycetota bacterium | reverse complement strand
TAAGTCAGTAGCAATGTCTGCTACCCACCTGATTAATTCGCCGAAGCGAGTGTAGCGCCGCTGCACATTCGCCGCCGTGAAGTAGAGCCCCCTGCGGTAGCGAGTCGAGGTGTTGGCGCTCATCGTCCTGGCCCTGCCCCTGTACGGAGAGGCTGGCGCGGTCGTGGAGACCACAACCTGGCCGCTCGAGTCGATGTAGATGTAGACCCACCCGGCCGACGCCTTGTTGACCGTGAGTGTGCCTGTACCTGTAACCGGAGGCGTCGTGCCACCCGAGGCGAAGTTGATCGTCACGTCAGCCGCGAGCTCGACGAGCTTGGAGACGCCAGGGATGTAGACGACCCCCTTTCGCACGATCACCTGAGTGGCGCTCTGCCACTCGACGTTGCAGCCGTCCTCGAACGTCGGGTTGGCCCAACTGAGGAGGTCCATGAGCTTGGCTGGCGATACCACGTAAGGGAGATCCACCGTGCCTGCCCGGGTCTCGGTGGTCGTCGCCTCCTCCACGACCCCGCGCACGGTCTCGGAGGCGTCCGATGCCGCGGCGCCAGAGATGGAGACCTGCGTCCTGCCGCCCGGCCCATCGTCCGTTACCGTGACACCTGCACCGACGAAGTCGAGGATCGCCCGGTTCGTGAGGGCTGACCCCTCATCGCGGATCTGCCTGAGCCGCGCGTCAGTGAGCTGCGCGTACTTGTCCGAGAGATCCACAGCCCCTTGCCTGCCGTCGACGCTCGTGACCTGCTCGGTGTTGTCGATCTTGTCCCAGCTCGTGCCGTTGAAGACCGCCCAGTCGCCCACAGCCCAGTCGGTGATGCCCGAGAGGCTCGTGGTCCCCGCCACGCTCACCTTATAGTAGTCGCCCTTGGACGGAGAGCCCGAGCCGATAGCCGGGGTGTTAGTCGAGGCGTTCCAGACGCCCTGGTAGTCGAGAGCACCGACGACCGTGTCAGGGATCTGGGGGACCGGGACCTTGCCCGATCCATCGAGCGAGGCGTAGCCGCCGGCGACCCCCTTATTGGCGGTGGCCTCAGCTCCGGAGACGTCTGCGACAGCCAGGGTGATGTTGCCCGTCCTGCCGGCGACGCTCTTGACCCTCGAGTGGACCGCCGGGATAAGGAGCCCCGAGTCCAGTGGGGCGAAGCCGCCTTCTACGCCCGCTCGGGCTGCGATCGCCTCCTCGACCTGCTCTGTGACCGCCCCCTCCTCGAGGACTCTAACCCGCGTCATCTGACACCTCCACTACTCGCTGACCTCCGGGGTCCTCGGTTACCGTCACACCGTGGTTGGCGGCGATCTCATCATCTAGCACCAGGTATGGCACGCCATCCTCCCCGAGCTCCCGGCTGACCCATGGCAGCGAGTCGTCAAAGAACGGCCGCCCGTCCGTCGAGAAGCCCCAGAGCGCCGGCATGAGCGACGTCTGACTGGGGAACTCCGGCAGGGGTGTGGCCTCGATCTCCTCGCTCAGGAGCTGCGCCTCCCCGGCCGGTGAGCCCCCCTGGCCCTCTACCGGCACCGTATCGAGGAGGACGCGGTAGGACGACTTCTTGACCCCACCTTCGACCGGCGTCTTCTTGATGGCGAGCACGATGTCACCTCGAGAGAGGAAGAACGGCGGGTACTTCGGGTTGATTGTGACCCTCGCCTCGTTCGTCCCGAGCCTCACCGCTTCGCGTCTGCCGATCTCGTAGGGCTCCAGGCCCTCGGCCGCAACCTCGTTCGTGAACTCCACGAAGAAGACGGAGCGCGGGTTGACGTTGTGAGTGCCGTTGTCCACCTTGATCGGCTTGGTCAGCGGGATGTTGTCGCCCGTGCTGTCGTCCGATCCTCTCCAGACGATCACCCAGGCATAGCGCTCCGCTTCCGGCGTCTCCACCGCGATCCCATTACGCTCTGTATCGACTTCTTCCTCGAAGGTCCAGACCTCCTCTGTAACCTGATCGAGCGAGAGCTGCTGGTAGGCGGAGGCGATGTTCGTGGCCAGGTCCACCCCGATCAGGTAGCCCTGATCTGCGGCCACCCCGATCAGGTCCGAGACATACTGGTTCCACTTGATCCTGTCTGCCCCGTTCGCGTTTATGAGCGGGGTGGCAGCCCTCATGATCTCGATCCCGTTGTACTCACCGTAGAGGACGGAGAAGGCCTCGTAGAGCACGAGGTCAGGCCGGGCGCCTGTGTACTCGCGGTCGTCTGCAGGCCCATCTCCCATGGGGGTGCGCGCGGACTCGTAGGCGCCTGTGGCAGCGACCAGCGTCGTCTTCGTCCCGTCGTCCCTGAGCTTGACGACCTTGCCCTCGAAGGCGGGCAGGAGCTCTCCGGAGCGCAGCGCCAGGTACTCGACCGTGGCTATCTCCTGCTCGTAGGTGTCATCCAGCGGGGTGTTCAGAACGAGCTCGAGTACGACCGCAACGCCCTCCTCCTTGCCGTAGCCGAAGTCCTCGATGAAGCCCGAGAAGTCCTCGCCTGCGATCGTGAGCACCCGGCGGACGTTCTCGTTGAAGGCCAGGCGGTCGGCAGCCGCCTCCTGCAGGGCCGCCCACTGGGCAGCAGTGTAATTCAGGCGGTTCATCCGCCCGCCACCAAGAGAGGCTCGGCAGGTGCGAAGTCCACGGGCTCCATCGGACTCGCCTCAGGACCTACTGATAGGACCTCGGCCTCATCGACTGTTGCCGTCCCGAGGATCCAGCGGTGTCCTTCTCTGATCGTCGCCGCGTAGTCCCTGACGGCGAAGCGGGCGCGAGAGCGCAACCTCACGCGGTAGCTCTCGCCTGCGACCGTGCCCCCGGCCGTGGGGACCACGATCACGAGCTCATCCATGAGGCTCAGGGCCTCGATCTCGCGGAAGGCTGCCTCCGTGTAGACGCCTATCTTGATGTCGTAGAGGCGGCCGATGACGTCACCCTGTGGGCTCGACTGGTGGTGGCCACCGACATTCCCCACCTCGACGTCCGGGTATGCGACGTAGACCAGGTCCGGGGAGACCTGGGCGACCCCGGGGAAGTGGCTCATGTCATCGCGCAGCATCACACCGAATCTAGGCTGCCAGGTCTTGATGAAGATCCCGCCCGCAGTGATCACGGGGCCGACCCTCCCTGTGCGCGTAAGCGTCACCTGGGTCTTGAAGTGCCTGAGGGGCGTGTGTCCGGGGTTGGTGTAGGGCAGCCAGGTCTGCTCATCACGCGAGCGCCAGAAGGCGGCCTCGAGCAACCCCGGGTCCTCATCGCCCTCTCCAGGCGGCGCCTCCTTGACCCCGACCTCGGAGAAGAAGATCGGCACCTCGAGCCCGAGCTCGTAGGCTTCAGGCATGACGTCGAAGACGAACTCGCCAGAAGCGGTCTCTGCCCTGCCGTAGCCGCGCTTGGCATCGTGGTCTGCGAAGACCGGCAGCGCCTCCGGGTGCCAGAGGGGCTCCTGCAGAACGTAGTAGCCGTCCGTGAGAACCGCCTCGACCCTCATGCGCGTGTAGCCGCCCTCCAGCGGGACGGAGAAGCTGCCGTAGTCGTCTGACTCTCCGCTCGGATGCCAGCCCCGCTCTCCCGACATCGGGTGAAGCGTCAGGGCGAGATACGGCTCGATGGAGTCGCCTTCCTCACCCTCGAGCCACACGCGAATGCCCGGCGCTGCATCTGGAGTGAACACAGAGTAGCGGCCGAAGATACCGATGCCGTAGGTCAGGCCTGGACGGACCGGCTGCGGGTCCTCAAGCAGCGGGATAATAGCCGGCTTGTCGATCGGAGCGTCGCCTGGCTTGAGGAACGCAACTATCTGCCTGATGGGGTTGTTGTCCTCGTCGAAGCTCCTCGGCTCTCCGGCCTTCGTCGGCCTGTCCGGAGGAGGCGGCGTATAGCCTGCGGGTGGTGCTTTGGTTTCGCGGTTCAGGACATCGCCGAGCTCGGTTACGACCACCTGGTCGATGCGCACGTCAACCTTCTGGCGTTCGTCGTTGGTGTTCTGGATGCCGACTCCGTAGCCCTTGAAACGCTTGCCCGTGAGAGTCGTCGTCCGTGTCCAGGCAGTGCGCCTGGAGGCGCCACCAATGCCGATGCTCACGCGGATCTGCCCTTGAGCGCCTGAGGTGAGCTGTACCTCCGCATCGAGGAGGGTGTTGGCCGTCACAGTCCCGAGCTGCCCGGACTCATACCAGGTGCCCCCCGCCGCTCTTACGAGCGCCGTGAGCTTGCCCGTGGAGTAGAGCCTGAGGTACGCTCTCAGGGTGCCAGGGTTCGTCGCCGTGCCGTCGTCCTCAAAGATCGGGTGGAAGTTTATGTAGCCGTAGCTCGGGCGGGTGGCGAACGTATAGAGGACCCTGAGCGCGAGGTTCAGCCCGTCCGTCTCGGTCGTCAGCTCTTCGTAGTAATAGCCGATCCTGCGGCTGGTCGCCGAGGTGTCGGCGATCTGGAGCGAACGGCTGCCCCATATCGGGCTCGTTGTCGTAATCGCGTTCGTGTTCGGAGCCGAGTAGGGCTGGATGAAGTGGTTGATCTGCGTCGGGATGGCTCCGCTCTCGAAGTCGAAGAGGCGGATCGGCGGCTCGGGCTCTTCGACGGAGCCAATAGGATCTGGGGCCGCGCCAGAGACCACGTAAGAGTCCGCGGGATAAGGCGTATCCGGCGTGGCCTCGAAGGGGGCCTCAGGGTCGTCGGAGAGCTTACGGATCGTCGCGGGGAACGGGAAGGCATGCATGTCCCAGAAGCGGGCGGTAAGAAGCGCCGATGCGCCGTGCAGTTGCGGCGAGATGGAGACGAAGGCGGCACCCGCCGCAAACGGGGTGCCGCCGACGCCGAAGCGCTGCTCCACGGAGACCTCGCCTGCGACCGTGAGCGCAGAGCCCACCGTGATGTCCGTGGAGCTGCCAAGATAAGCGCCCGTCTCATCGTAATGTCTCAGGACGAACTTGAGCCCGCCGACGAAGGAGCCGGCGACAGCGGTACCGCTCATCGAGCAGCCGACCTGGAGCGTGGTCTCCGCGGTGACTCTGATGAGCCTTGCGTCCATCCGTGGGAGCGTGGATGTCACCGAAGTGGTGCCCAGTATCAGGACGCCCGGCTCCGTCTCTACGTCGAAGTACTGGCCACCTGCACCACCCATGTTGACGGG
>CADDZK010000292.1 GCA_902812425.1 Actinomycetota bacterium | reverse complement strand
GTCGCGCCTGATATCGAAGTCCACGCCGGTACAGCGCAGGGCCGGCCCCGTTACGCCCATCTCGACCGCCTGCTCCTGCGTCATCCTCCCGACGTTGCGAGTACGGGAGATGAAGATCTCGTTGTCTGCGATAAGGTCGACGAAATCTCGCTGGAAGTGCGCCTCCAAGCTCTCGATGTACTCCCAGATCTTCTGCGGTATCTCGGGCGGAAGATCCGCCTTGACGCCGCCTATCCTGATGTAGTGGAACATCATCCGCGCACCGGTTACGGCCTCGAAGATGCTCTGTATGCGCTCCCTCTCGCGGAAAGCGTAGAGGATCGGGGTGAAGGCCCCGAGCTCGAGCATGAGGAAGCCTATGGACGGGATGTGGCTCGCGAGCCGCATGAGCTCGCACATGAGGACGCGGATGTACTCGGCCCTCGGCGGTATCTCCACGTCGAGCATGTCCTCGACGGCGAGCACGTAGCCGTGCTCGTTGTGCATGTTGGCGAAGTAGTCGAGCCTGTCCGTGAGCGGGATGACCGCGGGATACATGCGGTTCTCGGCGAGCTTCTCCTGGCAGCGGTGCAGATATCCCATCACGGGATCGCACCTGACCACGGTCTCCCCGTCGAGCTCGAGGATGAGCCTGAGAAGGCCGTGCATCGCAGGGTGCTGCGGCCCCATGTTCATGTCTATGGTCTCTAGTCCGAACTCGTCCCTGATGTCCGGGCTGACCAGCCTGCTGCTCGCCGGCTCGGTGAGCGCCCCCTCGTGATGTGCGCGGCGTTCCTCGCTAAGCATACCCCTACCTCAATCCCTCGAAGGTGCGCTTGGTGCTGATCTCGAAGCTCTTGAGCAACGGATGGTGGTCGAAGTGGTCCTGCCACATGTACGGCCGCCTGAGGTCGGGATGCCCGGCGAAGGCGACCCCGAACATGTCGTAGGCCTCACGCTCGTGCCAGTTGGCCGTAGGATATACGCCCGTAACCGTCCCTATGACGGGCTCGTCCCCCTCGATGGCCGTCTTGACCCTGACCCTGGCCCCGCGGAAGTCCAACAACTCGTAGGTCAGCTCGAATGATCCCTGCCTGTCTACGACGGTGATGAAGGCGAGGTGCAGGATACCGAGCGTCTCGCGCGCGGTCGCTAGCACGGCGGGAACGTCGCCCGGACGCACGACGACCCGCACCACGTTGTCGAAGATCTCGGACTCCTCCAGGCCGTGCCTGTTGTCGAGACCGTCCAGGTAGCGCTTCAGCCGACTCTGGAGATCCCCCTCCGGCAACGTAATGGCCACCTAGGCGCTCTCCCCGTTCTCAGCGGCCTTTCCGTTGGCCGCGCTCTTCTCCCCGGTCTTCGTCCCATTCTCTTCGGCGGCCTTCCTGGCCCTCGCCTCTTCCTTGAGCTTCTTCTTCACCTCGGGCGGGACCCAGCCTACGTCCGTCTGGGAGGCCGGCGGCATGCCTTCGCGCTCGAAGACGTAGGTACGCTTGAGGGGTCTGATCCCTTCGAGGCGCGGGGCCTTGCCCTCGCTGATCCCCTGGTACTCCCGCTCCGGCAGGTACTCGTTGATCGTGCCGTCCTCGTCGACGAGCGCTGGGCGCGGCCTCTCGTAGCCGACCTGCTGGTCGCGCTCGATCTTCTTCTGGAGCGTCATGATCCCGAATATGAGCGCCTCGGGACGCGGCGGGCACCCAGGCACGTACACGTCGACAGGTATGACCCTGTCAGCGCCCATGAGCACCGAGTAGCCATCGAGGAAGGGCCCGCCCGAGATGGCACAGGCCCCCATCGCTATGACCCACTTGGGCTCGGGCATCTGCTCGTAGAGCCGGGTCATCCGCTCTGCCATCTTGGTCGAGACGGTGCCTGAGACGATCATGACGTCGGCCTGGCGCGGCGAGGCGGCGAAGAAACCTGCGCCGAATCGGTCGAGGTCGTTATGGGCCATGCCCGTTGACATCATCTCTATCGCGCAACACGCCAGCCCGAACTGGAGCGGCCACAATGAGTTCTTGCGGGCCCAGTTGAAGAGCTTGTCCGTGCTCGTCGTTATGAGGTTCGGCTCGTTGAACTGCTGCATCACACCCATTTAAGGGCTCCCTTCTTCCAGGCGTAGATCAGGCCTACGGCCAGGATCAAGACGAAGATAACCATCTCGACGAAACCGTAGACGCCGAGGCTCTTGTATATAACTGCCCAGGGATAGAGGAAGGCCGCCTCAACGTCGAAGACGAGGAAGAGCAACGCGAAGACGTAGTAGCGAACAGGAAACGGCCGCCACGGGTCCGTCACCGTGATCTCACCCGTCTCGTAGTTCTGGGCCTTCGTGCTTGACCTCCGGCCCGGTGAGATGAGGCGCGCCAGGACCAGCGTCGTCGCGACGAAGCCCGTGACCAGCAACATGAAGATCCCCACGTACAGGTATACCGTCCCGTAGGAAGCTCCTTGTTGCAAAAGAACTAGCGCCAAACCGAGCCTTTCTACCCGATAACTAGTCGCAATATACCCTCGCAAGCAGCAACTTTCAAGAAGCTACTAATGGTAGCAAACAGCGAATAATGCCCTCGACCGGGCTTGGACGAGCATCGTCGTTCGCCTTTGGCGACGAGTCTCCCGGCTGTTGACAACGTTGGCGCATTGGTTAGACTGATTTTCGGGGGACGTGACACTAATAAAGGGGGAGCTTCTTGGCGTACGTTATAACCGAAGCGTGTATCGGCACGAAGAACACGGCGTGCGTGGGGGCGTGCCCGGTAGACTGCATTTACGACGCCGATGACCAGTTCGTGATCAACCCCGAAGAGTGCATCGACTGCTCGATGTGTATGCCACAATGTCCGGTGGAGGCCATCTACCCCGGCGACGAGGTCCCCGAGGACATGCAGCACTACGTGACCAAAGCCGCCGAGTTCGACTACTCGAGCACGGCGCCTGGCGTCGAAGTCAACTAGGATCATGGCCGAGCTAAAGCAGCGCAGCCTCGAAGAAGTAAAGGCCCTGAGCGTCGATGAGACCGTCGAGATCATGCGCCAGGCAGGCATAGTCGGCGCGGGGGGCGGCGGTTTCCCCACGTACTTCAAGTACAAGTCACCCCTGCCGCACCTGCTCGTCAACGCCACCGAGAGCGAGCCCGGTTACTGGGGGGACAAGCTATTACACAAGCAGTACCTCGAGGAGTTCCTCCAGCTTTTCGAAGCCATGAAGGCGATCTTCGGATTCGAGCAGATCTCCCTGTGCGTCCACGAGAAGGACAGAGAGTGGTTCGCCGACTACGCCGAACACGCCGACGACGGCGTCTTCGACATCCGCTACGTGCCCAACACGTACGCCCTTGGCGAGGAGAAGACCCTCGTCAAGCACGCCACAGAGACGAGGGTGCCCCGGTTCGTCGACAACCCCGACGGCACAAGGCGTCCCGGGATGCCGCCGGACGTCGGCAAGGTCGTCAACAACTCCGAGACCTTGCTCAACGTCTACAACGCGCTCTTTTTGGGCAAGCCCCTCACCACGAAATTCTTCACGGTCTACGGCGAGGAGGTCCACATAAAGGTCTACGAGACGCCGATAGGGGCCTCGGTGAGCGAGGTCTTGGAGATCGCGGGCCTCGACGTCGAGAACTCGGGCCACCTGTCGGTCCTGGACGGTGGACCCTACCTGCACGATGTGAGCATAAAGGAACTCGGGGCAGGCGACGCCTACGTGCGGAGGATGACCAACTCCCTCTTTTTGATCCCCCGTGGCCGGCAGGGTAAGGAGTACGCCGGTATAGAGACGGATCCCCCCGAAGAAGGCATCGTCTCTCTAGTCGGCAAGGTCTCGGGGGTGAACCTGCCCCTGGGAGGCGGTCTGTTGAAGCCGGCCACGCCGCTCGTCTCCGAGGGTGACGAGGTCGAGTACGCCCAGAAGATAGGAGAGCCCGTCGACGAGGGCTTCTCCGTCGGCGTCTGGGCGAGCTTGGGGGGCGAGATCTCCTCCATAGAGAACGATATCGTCGCCATCTCCGGCGGCGCGATAGCCCAGGAGGAGGCCGAAGCCGAGGCCGAACCGAGCATGACCAGCGGGGCGCCACCTCGGGGAGAAGCCGAGCCTTTCCAGGAGGCCGAATCAAGCGGGTAAAGTGACAACCTGCGGAGGGCGTTGCGTAACGCCCTCCGCAGGCTCCGCACTCCGATCTTTTTCCGACTACCGAACAAACCGGCTACGGCGGCGTCGATACTTCATCTCACAATAACGGTGGACATTCGGTAAAGAACTCGAAGAGCGTCCTGGCGACCTCTCGTGGGCTGTCCTCCATCGCAAAGTGTCCGGTCTCTGGCAAGAGCACGAGGTCGGAGCGCGGGATGATCTCGTGCAGGCGTTCGGCGAGGTCCGGAGCCAGCCAGACGTCGCGCTCGCCCCAGACGATCCTGACGGGGACCTCTATCTCAGGGAGCAGAGGCTCGAACTCGGCGGTGTCGTCCTCATCGAGCTGGGCGTCTTTCTGGAGGTAGATCCTCTGTCCGAACTCGCCCTTCCATTGTTCGAAGTACGTGATGAATGAGTCCTCGTCCATCGGCCTGTGCGTCGCGGTGCGCAAGTGCGAGGCAACGATAGCCTCGAAGACCTGCGTCGGCATGGTTCCGTAGACATCGAGGTGCGCCTTTACGTGCCTGGACGTCGGGGTTATCCACGGGCGGAGGACGACGCTGTCGATAAGGGCGATGCAGCCGAACGGCACCCCTTCGAGCAGGTTTGCGCGAAGCGCTATGGCTCCGCCGATGTCGTGGCCGGCGACGCGAGGCGCCTTGAGTCCCCAGGCTTCCACCAGTTCGGCGAGCAGGCGGGCCTGCGCCCTTATCGAGACGTCCAGCCCTTCCCTCCGCTCCGACTGTCCGAACCCGAGCAGGTCGAAGACGTAGACGGTGAACTTGTCGGCGAGCTTCAGGGCGACGTCACGCCAGATATACGAGCGGCTCGGCGTACCGTGCACCAGGATAAGCGGTGGTCCGTAGCCGAGGACGTCGTAGGCGATCTCACCTCCCGAGAGCCTGACGCGTCTGCGGAGATTCCAGGACATTAGACCGGTTTGCCGTTGCGGCCGACGATCTGGACGAACTGGACGATCATCTGGCGGTAGGTCTCGAGAGAGGAGGTCACGACG
>CADDZK010000291.1 GCA_902812425.1 Actinomycetota bacterium | reverse complement strand
GCCTACCTGTACGCTGGGCGCCTCGCGGGGGCATGGGGCGCTTCGGTGGGGGCGAACCTAATCGGCATGCTCGATTTCGTCGTGGCGCTCGGAGCGGGGACCACGATCTTGGCAGCTTACCTGCAGCCCGTGCTCGGCGGCCCTTCGGCGCTCACCGGTCATCTGTCCGTGTTCCCGTTGGGCTTGATCCCGCTGTTCGTGGTGCCGCTGGGGTTCATCGTCCACCTCCACTCTTTGACCAGGCTCGCCAGGGAGCGCAATCGCGCGACGAAATCGACCGAGGGAGGGCCGCATAGTGACGGCAGGTTCTCGCCACGACGGCGCGGTGCCCAACCTTAAATTTCTTCAGGGCGGGTAAGCGTGCGGGTTTCGAAGAAGCCAAACCCGATGGGCAGCCAACGCCACCTACGCGTTTTGAAAATCACGCGCCGAAAGAGAACCTCCCGGTCGGCATTACGAAGTACGGAACCGAAAAAGAAGGAGCTTCGAAGCCTATGCACCCCCAACTACTGTACGACCTGGCCAGGTATCGCACGGAGCAGAAATATGCAGAAGCTGAGCAAAAGCGGCTGGTCCTGCTAGCCGCAGGCAGACGGCCCACGCTGCGCGCTCGGACGGCCCGGAAGCTCTTCGAGGCGGCGGTCGCCCTGGAGGGTGAGGAGACGTGGCGCATCGTCTGGGAGAAGCTCCAGGCCAGGAGGCGGCTGTGAGCGGGAGAGCAGCTATAACAGCAAAGGGAAAGAGGGTAAGGGGTGCCCGACATAAAAACCCTTGGGCGGCGCTGGTGGTGCTGTGCCTCGGGAGCTTCATGATTCTGCTCGATACCACCATCGTCAACAACGCCCTGCCGAGCATGGTCCCTTCTTTGGGGGCCTCAGTGGACCAGATGCTCTGGGTGCTCGATGCCTACCTGCTGGTCTTCGCGGCGTTGCTGATCCCGGCCGGCAGACTAGGAGATGTGATGGGACAACGTAATCTCTTTGTTGTGGGCCCCGCCCTGTTCACCGTGGCATCTGCTGCTTGCGGCCTAGCGCAAGATCCGGGACAGATCATCGCCGCACGGGTCGCGCAGGGCATGGGGGCCGCCATGCTGTCGCCCCAGACGTTGGCCCTCATCTCGATCATCTTTCCGCCCCAAAGCCGGGGAGCGGCTCTGGGCATCGCCATGGGCATGATAGGGCTGGCGGCGGTCAGCGGGCCCACCCTGGGCGGCCTGATCGTCACCCACCTCTCCTGGCGATGGGTCTTCTACGTCAACGTGCCCGTAGGCGTTGTGGCCATCTTGCTGAGTTTCCTGTTCGTCCCCGAACCGAGAGCGAGCAAGGCGCACGGGTTGGATCCCTTCGGGATCGTGCTTGCCACGGTGGCGCTCTTCGCCATCGTCTTCGGCCTGATCGAGGGGCAGCGTTACGGGTGGGGGGAGATCTTCTCGTTCATCACCATCCCCGAGGTCATCGGCGCGGGTGTAATCCTGCTGGCGGGCTTTCTCGCCTGGGAAATCTTCTACCCTGAGCCGCTCGTGCCCCTATCGCTGTTCTCCAACCGGAGCTTCTCCGTCACGATCTCGCTCGGGGCCCTCACGTGGTTTGCGCTCTACGGTTTTCTGTTCATCCTGATCATCTACCTGCAAGTCGTGCTCGGCATGAGCGCGCTGCGCTCGGGGCTTACGGCCCTTCCCATGACCCTCGCCCTCACGCTCATCGCACCCTTCTCGGGACTCCTGGCCGGACGCTTCGGAGCAAGGTACATCCTCTCGTCCGGGCTGGCGCTCTTCGCGGCGGGGATCGGGGCGGTGGCCACGGTGGCATCGCGCGACTCGGGCTCGCTGACCTTCACGCTACCACTGCTCGTGGCGGGCCTCGGTATGGGAGCTACCTTCGCCCCGCTCACCACGGAGGCGATGCAGGAGGTGCCTCCTGCCCTTGCGGGTGCGGCCTCGGGGATACTCAACTCGACCCGCCAGCTAGGTAGCGCCATCGGGGCCGCCGTAATCGGAGCCGTGCTCCAGAACCGGCTGACGGCAGAGCTGCACGAACGGGCGGTCGCCGCTTCCACCCGGCTCCCCGCCCAACTGCGCCAGGGCTTCGTCGATGGCTTCTCCGGGGCAGCCCGGAGAGGACTCGAGGTCGGACGCGGGCAGAGCGGTGGTGTACACCTACCGCAGAGTCTGCCACCCCAGACGACACACCTTCTGCAGTGCCTGATCCACGACGTCTTCGAGAGCGCCTTCGTGGGAGCCATGCGGCCGGCCCTCGCGGTAGCGGCAGTAGCCTTGATA
This sequence comes from Actinomycetota bacterium, assembly GCA_902812425.1. Classification (GTDB taxonomy): domain Bacteria; phylum Actinomycetota; class Rubrobacteria; order Rubrobacterales; family Rubrobacteraceae; genus Rubrobacter_D. The sequence continues at coordinate 2,858 of CADDZK010000291.1, read as the reverse complement.
CTGGGCGCGCCCACCGGTTTGCTCATCGCCCGCCAGGCGCCCCAGGATGCTCTGCCGGAGGAAAGGCATCCGGACTCGGGAGAAGGCGAACGTCGACATCTACTCGCCCCGGAGGGAGCGCCGCACCCAAGCGGTGAGGAGGCTCCTTGAGCGAGAAGAGCCGATTATCACTGGAGGAAATGTGGCCGGGGATGTCGAAGTAGGCGAGTCGGTCTCGGTGGCGTTGCTCGTCATTCCGGAGAGACTCTCGTCGCTTGAGAGGGCGGTATTCGTGCTTGGGGAATCTTTCGCCCTTCCCTATACGCAGACTACCGGGTTCTTGAACTATAGCGAGGCAGCGGTGCGCCCGGCGCGCCGGGCGCACGAGTACGTCCGCGAGTGCCAACTCTGCTTCGAAGGCGACAGGAGAGCACAACGCTAGTTTACCGGACGTTTCCTAAAAGCCGTCGGAGACGGTGACCTAGACACTACTCTCATGGGGTACCCCGGCGCTACTTCGGGCGCCAGTGGATGGACACATCCGCGCTCCCAGGCGTCCCTCCACGTAGCCGAGAAGGTGGCACGTTTCCTGGCTGGTATCTCTCCAGAGGAGAAAATGGGCCGGGCTCTGCGATACGTCTCCAAGGAGTCTATGTCAGGGGGCAAGGTCCACGCTGCGCAGATCAACGGAGGTCCTGCAATCGTGACTACCTCCAGAGACAGACCGGTCTCGGCGCCGGTACTCGACGTGGCGGAGGGTCTCATTGAGACCATCTACCTGGTGGCTAACCTTAACAAACTGGCCGGCTTGCGTAAGACCCGAGCTTACCCGCCACCCGGGAGGCCCAAGTCCTTGCCTTGGCCATGTCACACAAGAGCGGGGCGGCTGCGTCTTAGGGGTGTAACTGCATAAAGCGTTCCTAGAGAAAAGGAGTACAGAGAGTAATGAAACCGAGATTTACGCCAACAGGGGTTGTGGTGGTCGGTGGAGGGATGGCGGGCCTAAGCGCCGCCAGTTTCCTGGCCAGGGAGGGTGTCGGAGTAACCCTCCTCGAGAAGGCGCCGATTCTGGGAGGCAGAGCAGCCACTCGGAGCTTCGAGGGTTTTTCCTTCAATCGCGGCATACACGCCATCTACACGGGTGGGGCGGCCTCGCAGGTCTTCAAGGAACTGGACGTCACCTACGGTTACGGTATGCCTCCCAAGGAAACCTTCGTGCTGCAAAAGGGCGCGCTGCACCCCTTCCCCGCCGATCCGTTAGGGATTTTGCGCACCGGCTTACTGAGCGCAGGCGACAAAGCGGGATTGATACGCTTTGTCACCGCACTTTCCTTGGCCAAGCCACATGCCGTGGCACATATGAGCGTGCAGGAGTGGCTTAAGCGCCATGCCCAGCGCCCGCAGGTGTACCGGCTGATGGCGGCGGCCGCCCGCACCCTCGTCTACAGCAGCGCGCTGGAGCTGGTCAGCGCCCAGGTCTTCGTCGAGAGGCTGCAACGCTCGCTCAAGCACCCCGTGCACTACGTCGACGGCGGTTGGCAGACCCTGGTGGCTGCGCTGCGCGACGCGGCGGAGCAGGCCGGAACGCGGATCGTAAGCGGCGCACACGCCCAGAACGTCGAGCATCACGAGGGCCTCGTGCGAGGTGTGCGCCTAAGTGACGGGACCCTTATTCCCGCCTCCGCAGTCATCATCGCCACCAAGCCCCAGGACGCCCTCAAGCTGGTGGAAGGAGGCGATCATCTACCCTTGCGTCAAGTCGTGGATGGCTTGCTCCCGGGCCAGCTCGCCTGCCTTGACGTTGCCTTGAGTAGCCTGCCCTCTTCGCGCTATACGGTGGTCCAGGACCTCGATCACCCACAGTTCATGAGCGTCCAGTCACTCTACTCGCACCTCGCTCCCGAAGGAGGAGCCTTGATACACACCTTCAAGCAGCTCGATCCGGTACATCCCACCGATCCGCGCGAGGACGAGCGCGAGCTAGAAGCCCTGCTCGATGTGGCGCAGCCGGGATGGCGTGATGTACTTGTGAGACGCCAGTATCTGCCGCGTATAGAGGCCGTGAGTACGCTTCCGACCGCCGCCCAAGGAGGTTTCGCCGGCCGGCCAGGCCCGGAGGTGCCTGGCTTCGCCAATCTGTATATGGTCGGCGACTGGATCGGCTCTGAAGACTTCCTGGTTGACGCTAGCATGGCCAGCGCCCGTCAGGCAGCTCAGATCCTGCTGCGTGATGGCTCGCTCTCGCGAGGGAAGGTCGCCGCCGGTTCGAGGAGCTAGGTTGTTCCGCTGATCCATGGCCCGCGAGGCAACGAAACGATCCACAGCCGGCCCAAGCGAAGGGGCCGTACGGAGATGCGGGGCACTGGTACCGGAGACCGGGGGATTGTTACCGGTAACGACCCCCGGTCTCCGGATGTTCCTCCCCACCCATCGATGGGTGGGGTTCCTGCCTTTCAACCCCTTGGGCCTGCAGTGCCGACGCAGGAGTGCAATATCAACCCACCTCAGGCCGGCGAGAGGGGAGACGCTCGTGGCGCCGCGGGCTTCCGTAGTCTGTGCCGACAGGAGGCATGCCGTGTGCCGCTACGAAGTGTTCGCCGTCGACCCGGGCGGGAGGACGTTCTGCGTGGTGGCGCGGGGTCGACCGCCTTCGTTGCTCCGAGGGGGCCCGAAAGCGTCTCTCTTGGCACCGCTCCGTCTACATTCGAAGAGGAACCTCGGGTCGAGCGTCATTCTTTGGCGTTACCTGACAATGTCACACACGCGCAGGTCGGTGCGTCATGTACTTTGTAGTCACAAAGCATGGACGCGGACGCGGGGACGCGACACGCGCGGGAAGGTAAGGAGGCTTGGTGACCGAGGAGAGGCTGGGCATAAAC
>CADDZK010000290.1 GCA_902812425.1 Actinomycetota bacterium | reverse complement strand
CTCGCCGGTCTGCTCGGCACGTTGGTCAACCCTCATCAGGCCGCGCTGCACGTACCTGGCACCCAGCCAGCGCAAAGGTTCCGGCTCCCAGGGACGCGACTCGTGGTTGACGGTGGGCAGACGGGTGATCGTCGTGTTGTGGTCGAGGATCAGGTCGGCCAGCGTCCTGCCCGAGAGGTTCGCCGTCGCGACCCCCTGTCCCGTGTAGCCGCGCGCGCTCGCGACCCCGCTCGCAGGGTCGTACGACATCGTCGGCATCCAGTCGCGGGGCATGGCGAGCGGCCCTCCCCACGCGTGGGTGAACCTGACCCCTTCGAGGGCGGGGAACCACTCCCTCGCCGTGCGACGCAGCATCTCGTGCGTGGGTGGGTGCCTGTCGTACTCGTCTTTTATGCGCGAGCCGTAGTGATACGGTGCCCCCCTCCCCCCGAAGAGTATGCGTCCGTCCTGCGTGCGCGATAAGTAGTCGACCGTGTAGCGGCTGGAGGCCACGCACTCGTGTCCCTCCCACCCGATCTCGGCCCACCGCTCCTCTGATAGGGGCTCGGTTAGAACTATGAGGGAGTAGATGGGCAACACCTGGCGGCGCAGCTTGCGCAGCCGCGCCAGGTAGGCCTCACCCGCGAGCACGACGGTGCGCGCGCGCACCTCGCCCGAATCCGTCACCAGCCTCGGATTGGCGCCCCCCTCGTAGTCGGTGACGGGGGTCTGCTCGAAGACCTCACCGCCGAGCCGCTCGACGACCCTGGCGAGCCCGCGTGCAAGCCGCGCCGGGTGGATGGTCGCGCAATGCTCGCTGTACAGTGCGCCACGGGCGCCGGTGATCCTGACGCGCCGGGCCGTCTCCTGTGCGTCGAGCAACCTGAGGCCTCCCTCAAGACCCAATGCCCGAAGCGACTCGTAGGCTTCCTCTACGGCCGGAAGCTGGTTGTCCCCGCGGGCTACGCGGAGCTGTCCGCCGCGGAAGTACTGGGCGTCGATGCCTTCTTCGGCGGCGACCCTGCCGACCTCGTTGACGGCGCCCCGCATCTCCAGCAAGAGCTCCCGCGCAGCCTCCCTACCGAAGCGCCGCCTTAGCTCCCCGGGGGTGACGGGGAAGGCCGAGTTGCACCAGGCGCCGTTGCGCCCCGAGGCCCCGAAGCCTGCTATCTCCGCTTCGAGCACCACGACTTTTAGCGAAGGTTCCTGCTTGAGCAGATAGTAGGCCGTCCACAGCCCCGTGAAGCCGGCGCCCAGGATGGCCACGTCTGCCTCCGCAGGACCCGAAAGCGATGGCCTCGGGACGAGATCCTCCCCCGCCGTCTCCAGCCAGAAGCTGTACGAACGGTAGACCCTGGAGCGGGTGCTCGTCCCTGTACCTGCGGCCCGGGTCAAGTTCTTCCCTCTAGCTCTTGTAGCCGAGCTCTCGTTCGAGTTCCGTGAGGGCATCGTCGGTGATACCCGCTATCTTCGAGAGGATCTCCTTGTCCGCCACTAGCGCGGGGGAGAACTGGATGACAGGGTCTTCCTTGTCGTCGAAGCGACAGATGAGACCGCCCTCCAGAAGTTTCCTGGAGACGACGCCCTTGAAGTACTTCTGGTACTCCTCGTCCTTCAGAGGCGTGCCGTCGCCCCGCTCGGGGTTGACCTCGACGGCCCAGAAGAAGCCCATCCCCCTGACCTCCTTGACGATGGGGTGGTCGGCGGCCATCCTCCTTAGCTCGTCTCCGAAGTGCCCTTCGAGGTCGTGGACGTTCTTCAGCAGGCCCTCGCGCTCGATGATGTTTATGTTCTCGATGGCCACCGCGCTGGAGACGGGATGCCCCCCGAAGGTCGAGCCGTGCATGAACATAGGGGCGTTCTCCCTGAGCGTGGCGCTCATCTTCTCGTTAACGACGACCCCGCCCATCGGCAGATAGCCCGACGTTACGCCCTTGGCGAAGCTCGTCATATCGGGGACGACGTCGAAGCGCTCGATACCGAACCACTCGCCGAGGCGTCCGAAGGCACAGATCACCGCATCCGAGACCAGAAGGACGCCGTGACGGTCGCAGATCTCACGCACCCTGCTCCAGTAATCGGGGGGCGGAACGAGGCAACCACCCGCGTTCTGCACGGGCTCCAGGATCACCGCAGCCACCGTCTCCGGCGGCCCGAACTCGATGGCCTCCTCGATGGCGTCGGCGGCACCTTCGGGGTCCTGCTGGGTATTCGGGACGTGGTAGAAACCCTGCAGCAGAGGCTCGAAGGGTGCTTTGAACGTCGGCAACCCCGTCACGGAGAGCGCGCCCATCGTGGTTCCATGGTAGGCTACTCGGCGCGATATGACCTTGTAGCGCTCTGCCTCGCCGTTCGCCTTGTGGTACTGGCGCGCCAGCTTGATGACCGTCTCTACGGCCTCGGAGCCCGATGAAACAAAGAAGGAGGATGAGAGATCGCCCGGCGCTATCTCGGAGATCCTGGCCGCAAGCTCGAGCGACCTGGGATGGTGCATGCTCCAGTTGGGGAAGAACCCTAGCTCCTTCATCTGCCTGGCCGCGACCTCGGCCAGCTCGCTCCTCCCGTGCCCTACCTGCGTGGTGAAGAGCCCCGCAAGCCCGTCTATGTAAGAGTTGCCCTTATCGTCCGTGACGTAGCATCCCTCACCGGAGACGATGACCGGTAGCTTAGACCAGTCCTCGGCGTAAGGCGTGAAGTGGAGCATCAGGTTCTCTACGCCAGGGAGCGGCGTGCTGTCCCCGCGCTCCCCAAGACCCCTCATCACGTCCATACAATACCTCCTCCAAGCAGAGCCCCGAACCCCTCAGTTTGCACGAATGCTACACAGTTACTGTAATACGGTCAAGATCCCTGGCGGGTGGCGAGGGATCTCCCGAGGTTTTGACGATGGGGGCTCGGCGGGCTCTATATCTACTCTGGAACATCATTGTAGCCGGTATGGTACTTCGCGGGTCGAAGGTGCTGGGGAGAGCAAGAAAAAGGGCCGGGATTTCCCGGCCCTCTACTGACTACGTTCGTGTGGTCTCTACTACGAAGCCCTGAGCTTGCTGTCGAAACGCTCGATCAGGCTCTGGCGGTTCTTGTGCCGCCGCTCGTAGGTCTTGAGCTGCTCGATCTGCTCGGCGCTCAGAGTGTCGAGCTGCTTGGAGATCTCCTCGACGTTCAACTCGTCGTAGCCGGCGATCGGGAACGTTACCGTCGCCAGAGTGTCCTCCGCGCTCCTGGTGGCCGTCTCAACGAGCCGCATACCCTGCCTCTGGAAGGGGAACGTCGCGTTGTTCGTCATGCCAGCGAACGGGAAGCCCGCCGTGGGAACGTTGCCCCACTGCCCGAAGAACGAGCGGTACACGTCGGCCTGCTCCTCAACCTTCCCAAAGAGCTCCTGCGCCATGTCCTGGGAGAGCTCGGTCTGCTTGCGCAACCCGTCGATCCAGGTCTCAACCGCACGCTGAGCGAGCTGCGTGTTCAACTCCTGCGCCTTCACAGCATAGTCCGCGAAGATGCGGACAGACTCCTGTGAGCTCCTGACCATGGTCTGCGTGGTCTCGCCCATCTGCTCGAAAGTCTTGGTAGTGTGCGTCACCGTAATACCTCCATATCGTAGCGGTTCATATCCTTCTGCACCTATATGTACCCAGCACATATAGGACTAAACATCTGAGGGTGGTTTTTTGGCTCTGGATCTCTCCGTTCTGCCGCAATTGATGCATATGTAATAAGATCTGCGCCCGGCTTTAAAGGGATATTGGACTTTCGGGTGCTGGGTTGGTCAGCTCTTCCAGCTCCGCATCAAGGGGAGTTGTCGAAGGCCTTCAGGAAGAAGGCGGCGAGGCGGGTGTAGAGGACCCTCAGGTTCTCGGGTCGGGCGATGCCGTGGCCCTCATCCTCGAAGGTGAGGAGTTGGTAGGGGATATTCTCGCGTTCCAGAGCCTCTACAACGGCGTCGACATTATCAGGGGTGACGTTCGGGTCCTTCAGGCCCTGGACGATCAGGAGGTCACCGCGGATGTTCTTTACGAAGTGGATGGGGGATCTCTCGTGGTAGCGGTCGGGGACATCTCCAGGAGAGCCGCCCATCATCTCCTCGCTGTATGGTCTGAGGTCGGGGCGGGTGGCGTAATAGTCGACGACGAGGTCGGTCATACCGCAGATCGGGGCTGCGGCGGCGACGATCTCGGGCTCGAAGTGTGTGATCGCCCACCACGCCGAGTACCCGCCGTAGGAGGTGCCCGTTACACCAACGCGCCCTGGCTGTGCCACGCCGGCTTCGATTAGCGTCTCGATCCCACACCGTATATCTTCCTGCTCCCGGCCGCCCCAGCCGTCCTGCTTTATGGATTCCTGAAAAGGGAGTCCGAACCCCGTGCTGCCCCTGTAGTTAGGCGCGAGTACGTCGAAGCCGCGCGAGGCTAGGTACTGGATCTCCGCGTTGAAGCGGTCCTCGGCGTGGCTCGTGGGGCCGCCGTGGATCAGGACGATAGTTCCGAGGCTATCTGCGGGAGCTCTGTAGAGCCACCCCTGCATCTCCAGGTTGTCCACAGAGTGCCAACGGAAATCTTCGGCAGCGACGAGCCGCTGTGCGCCTGCGGGTATCCTCCCCGGCAGGCCGGTGACGCTGTTAAGTTCGCCGTCCTGTGCGTTATAGCGAACGAGGTCAACGGGGTGGCTGGCGTCGTAGTACGTGCAGATCCAACCATCGTCGCCGGCAGGGGCGAGCGGCACGAGGTTGCCCGTGGTGTGCTGAAGTGGGGTCTCCCCGGCGCTCTCCGCGTCGAGCAGCGAGGCCTTCACTCCGGCTTGCTCGATCTCCACCACGACTACGGGGCCCCCGTTCGGTGGTATGAAGGAGTACTCGATGCTGCGGGTGGGATCGTCTATTAGCCAGCGCACGGATTCCTCATTCAGGCTCCACACGCCCAGCCTGCGGTAGGATTCGGCTTCGGCGACGAAGAGGACCCTGCTTCCCTCCGGGAACCACGTGGCCGAGACCTTGACCCCGGGGCCGAAGTTCAGGATCTCACGGTCTCCGAAGCCATCTATGTCTACGAGCCAGATCTGCTGCCCCGCGGGGTCGAGGTCGTTGCGCGAGTAGAGCACGTGCGTCCCTGGACGGTTCAGCTCGGGGTAGAAGATGCTGCCCTTCTCGGGTCTTGCGAGCGCGCGTCTCTCTCCTGTCTTCAGG
>CADDZK010000289.1 GCA_902812425.1 Actinomycetota bacterium | reverse complement strand
AAGGGTAAGCAACCCCTCGGGAGGGGCGGCCCTGGGACTGAAGGTCAACTCCGGGCAGGCGCCCTTGACGGTCAACGCGGAGGCCGGCACTGCAACCAACCTGGACGCCGACAAGCTCGATGGCAAGGACTCTAGTGAGTTCCTCGGAAAGACAGAGAAGGCTACTGATGCTGCTCACGCTGACAGTGCTGACCACGCAACCACTGCAGATAGCGCAACGAACGCCAATACTGCTGGGGACGCCAACACCCTCGACGGCAAAGACTCAACCGAGTTTGCGGCCGCTAACCACAACCACGACTCAAGCTACATCCAGCAGAGCCCCACATCAGCGGAGAACGCCTCGATCAACATCACCGGTACCATGAGGACGAGTGGGATGCTGCGCACCGGCTCGGAGACTGGTACGTCGGAGCCTCCTGATCTCGAGGGTCCTCGTTCGTTTCCTCTTGTGTACGATGGGCTGGTCGTGCGACGCATCAACAGCACAAACTCAGGTGCGGGGCGGGTGGTCGCGAGGACCGATGAGCTTAGGCTAGAGCGCGACGGCACCTACGGTGGTCTGAGGATAGCTTGGAGCGCAGGTACCTTCGATAAAGATACGGTCAACTGTATGGGCATAAACAATGCGGGAGCACCCGTCAACTACTACAGTATGCCGGTGAACAACGTGTTCTCAGCTGGGATGGCACAGGTCTACACTGACGCCCAGAACGTGGTCTACGCTACCTGTTCCTTTGGAGATGCGTACACCTGGGGGCACGTAACCCAGGTTACCTTGCAGCGTGCGTATGGCGACAACGTCTGGGTCGGGACGGTGATCTCCACCTTCAACCAGTAGCAGGAGGAAGGCACAGCTCGGCAGCAGCAACTGAGAGCCAGTCCTGTTAGGACATCTAGCCTTGGGGCCGGGGCATGGTAGCTCCGGCCTTTCTCTTGCCCTTATTCACCTGAGTGCGTAGAAGGGGTCTTCTGCGAAGTTCGCACTGGGCACTGGTCGGTGGCATCATGCTCCCATGACAAGGATTCGAGTCGCCGCCGCGCAAGCCCATCCTGTGTGGTTGGATGCGGCCGCCACGACCACGAAGATCCTGAGCCTACTTGAGCAAGCAGCAGCTAACGGCGTGCAGCTACTCGCCTTTCCGGAGACGTTCTTGCCAGGATATCCGTACTGGGTGATGCTCGGTGGCGTCGATAGGTTCAACGACCAGCAAGCGAAGGCGGCGTATGCGGCCTACGTGGATGCCGCGGTGGATCTTGACGGGTTCGAACTCAAGCAGATCACCGCGGCGGTGCGCGACCTAGGCGTGTTCGTCTATCTGGGCATCGCCGAACGATCCGGCACAAGCGTCTACGCCACACTTGTTGCGATCGATCCGGAACGAGGCGCTATGAGTGCTCATCGCAAGCTCATGCCCACCTACGGCGAACGCACCGTCTGGGCGGTGGGCGATGGTCACGGATTGCGTGTCCACGACGTCGGAGGCATGCTTGTAGGAGGACTGAACTGCTGGGAGAACTGGATGCCGCTAGCCCGGCACGCGCTCTATGCGGAGGGAGAGGAACTCCACGTCGCAGCGTGGCCCGGCTCCGCGGCCATGACAGCCGACATCGCGCGATTGATCGCTCTCGAGGGACGGGTGTGGGTACTACTTGCGAGCGGTCTGCTCGCGGCCGACGATGTCCCTGCCGAGTTTCCCTACTACCAGCTGATCGCCAACAAACCGCCCGGCTTCTACAACGGCGGCTCGTGCATCGCGGCACCGGACGGCACCTGGGCGGTGGCTCCCACGGCGGACGAGGAGCGTTTGCTCATCGCCGACGTCGACCGCGACGCGGTCCACCGCGCGCGACAGACTTTTGATCCGGCTGGACACTACAGCCGACCCGACGTGTTCGACGTTCGCGTGAACCGGCGGCGCCTCGGCGCGGTGGCGTTCCTCGATGATTGACTTGCCGTTACTATGAAGAAGTTTTCATAGCGAGAGCTTTTTGGATAGGGCAAGGAGCCAACAGTCCTGGGCTTTCTTACCCTTATTCACCGAACCTCGTAGAAGAGGTCTTCTCGGAAGTTCGTATTCAGTGTTATGGATAGACGGACCCTATTGAGGAACTTCAGGGCCGATCACTACGTAGTGAAGCATGAAACTCATCACTACATATAGTAGCGCCGCATAGATATGCGCTGAGCTGATTAACGGCGGGAGCATCCCTCTATGTTTAATGGGTGCGCTCACGGGCTACTCAAAGCCGCTACAGCGTTCGGATGTAGCCCCTACCTCGTTGGCGCGAGTTCGAGGTCAGCCCCAGAAACCTGCCGGTTCCGAATTCAGGGTAAGCCCGAGAAACCTCCTCCGCGGTGTATCCCTTCCTGGGGGTAATGCCTGCGGAGTGGGTGTTGATGAACGGGTAGAGGGTGCGTCGGGGGGGGCGTCCGGGTTTGTCCTCCTCGACGTGGACCAAGTAGACCAAGTGGCCCCGGTCCACCCACTCATAGAGCCTCATGGTGGTGTGGCCATCTTCGACGATCCGAACCGGGCGTCCGATGAAGTTGATGCGGTACGACCGGTAAGTACCCTCGATGTAAGCTTTGTCAATCTCCACGGTGATAGGCTCGTACACACGTTCTCCTCGTCGCGAAGGTCCGGCCGGGACGGAGGGGGGGATCCCCGGCCGAACCCCGCGGTTACTGAGACCCTAACACCCCGTGCGTCAGACACGGTTAAGCGCTTGCGAATGTTGCGTTAAGGGTCGTAGAGCCAGGAGTAGACATCCTGCCGGACGCGAACTTCTGAAAACTCCAGAAGGGCGAACTTCCGAGAAGGCCGATATGGCGAAGTTCGGATTCTTGCAATTCTCCGAAGTCCATATACAGAATCTTGCATAACACCGCGTAATACCCCCAATAGAGGCCCCGAAAGGCCCCGATCATGGCCTCCAGGACCGGGGCAAAGCCATCCAAAGCCATCTTGAGGGCAATATTGTCAAAAAGTAGTCACCTGACCCCCTAGAAGTGGCCACCTGACCAATAGGCTTCTGGTTGAATGTGCGTAGCGTATCTAGTTAGCGCTGCGACAAAGGCAAACCCCTCGTGAGACGGGGGCGCAAAGCTACAGGTCTCGACCTGGGACGAGGCGGCTGGGCTACCGAACAAAGGGGGGAGAAGATGCGTTATCTTGCTCATCGACTAAATCGTGGCGGTGGCATCGCCCATGCGACTGCTTTACGCACCATGCTGATAGCCCTTGGGCTACTCGCAGCGCTTGCGATGCTGCTATTCGTCGCTCTGAGTGCTGACGTTCAGAGCGCTGGGGCCCAGGACGTGAGCATCCTGGCGGCGGGCGACATCGCTAGCGGCTCCAACGCATATGACGAGGCCACCGCCAAGGTGCTGCGTGCCCACGCGGGTATGCTGGTCCTCCCACTAGGGGACGACGCCTACGATGGCGGCTCCTCAAGCGAGTTCAGCAACTACTACAATCCGACCTGGGGGACCGAGAAGGCACGTACCCGCCCCGTTCCTGGCAACCACGAATACGTCGGTGGCACGACCAAGCAGTACGGCGCTGGCTACTTCAACTACTTTGGCGCCTCGGCGCACAAGGAGAACGGTGGCTCCTACTCGTTTGACTACGGCGACTGGCACATCATCGCGCTCAATACGGGTCAATGCTACGGCGCACTAGAGTCCGATGGCTCCATGCCCCGCTGTGGCCCTGGCGACCCGATGATCAACTGGCTTAACAAGGACTTGGCGGCGCACACCAACCAATGTACGCTCGCTTACTGGCACCACGCGCGTTTTAGCAGCGGATCAGAGCACGGAAACGACTTCAGCCGTACTACTGCGATATGGAACGCGCTCTACAAGTACCACGCAGATGTGGTCCTTAACGGCCACGACCACAACTACGAGCGTTTCGCACTGCAGAACCCGAGCGGGGCATCAGCCACCACAAATGGCATAAGGGAGTTTGTGGTTGGCACGGGAGGGAAGAGCCACCATCAGATTGGGACCATCAGGGCAAACAGCCAGGTGCGCAACGCAAACACCTATGGGGTGTTGCAGCTCAACTTGCATACGGGTTCCTACGACTGGAAGTTCCTTCCCATAGCAGGTCAGAGCTTCACCGATTCAGGCACCACAAGCTGTCACTGAGGACAGAGTCAAGCACCATACAAGCACCATAGGAGGACCAGGACTTTAGAGCCCCTGGCCCTCCTTCTATACACGCTGATCTTCCGGAACTTCGGAGACGACTCCATCTACGCACTCTGGTGAATAGAGGATGAGGGCGGGGCTTTCTAACCCCGCCTACTCCTTGTGGCTCTTAGAGTCTGCCGACCCTAGGGTGCCTGATCTCGCAGTTGCGCACCCGGTCTATGCCCTTGTCGTAAGTGACCTCATCTGCGTCTCCGGGACCGCAGTTGAGGTAGTCCGGGGTTGGGGGATCAGAGTCGGCGTGGTTGTAGTAGTCGGCTGCATTCAGCGTGTCGTTGCCATCTCCGCCGTGGAAGCTCATTATCCCTTTGCAACCGCCGTCGAGGGTGTCGTCGCCGGGCCCACCGTAGACAGTCGCGTCGTCGCTTCGAGGCCGCAGACTGTCGTTGCCAGGACCCCCGTACATGGTGTCGTCGGGGTTAGCCTCCCCGTAGTCGCAGTCGTCTTCGCCTTCCAAATCGTCGTTGCCCTCTCCACCGTACATGGTGTCCTTGCCGAAATATCCCATCATCTTGTCGTCGCCGTCGCCGCCTTTCATGAGGTCGTCGCCCCATCCGCCGAAGAATTCGTCATTGTCGGGGCCACCATAGAGCTTGTTGTTGCCGTCCTGCGAATACGCTTGACCAACACCGCCGATTAGATAGTCGCTCCCAGGACCGCCGTAGGCCACATCGTCGCCGTCGTTGCCGTTGACGGTGTCGTCGCCAGCGTTGGCGTGAATCGTGTCGTTCCCGTCCAATCCTTTGATGTCGTCGTGGAGGGGAGTGCCGCCCATCTGGTCGTCTTCTTCGGTGCCCAGGCACTCTCCTCCCGAGCAATGGATGCTCGCCGCCAGAGCCACCCCACCTAAAGAGAGCACCGCAAACATCGTCGTAATTAGAAAGAGCGTGCTACGCCTCACCCTGATTCTCCCTCTGCGTTGGGTACGCAACGGCTGTAGCGTAGCGGCGTGCTCTTGAGGGCGACATCCCCCAACTGGCACATATATCATTAGCGGCTTCCTACCGAACTTCGGAGAA
>CADDZK010000288.1 GCA_902812425.1 Actinomycetota bacterium | reverse complement strand
AGGGGTCTTCTCGGAAGTTCGCGCTGCTCGGTGCTCCTGGGTTCTCGTGTGGAACGCTCGGAGCACCTGCTATAGGATACAGGCGTCCACGAAAGGGCAAACCCGCCGCGAGGCGGGGGCGCAAAGCCCACGGGCCTCCCGCAGGAGGGAGGTGGCCGGGCTACCGAAGGGAGGCCCTCACGTGTATTGGATAGCTTTCGGCCTTGCTGGGGGCTCCCTCGTCCTCAGCGCTGCGACCCTCTACGTTGCGTTGGACGTGCGGCGCAGCACCCGCAGGGCAGAACGGGCAGGCGACGAACGCTTGGAGATCTTGCGCGAGCAGCAAGAGCGCCTGGCGTTCCTGCGCGAAGAGCGTCGCACACTGGACGAGGAGTTGGAGTGGCGCCGCGCGGTTATGGAGGGCGAGGGGTCACTGCTGGAACTGGAGGCTGCCGCGGGGTCGAACGGACGCCCGGTGAACGGGCAGCTGAAGGCGCCGCGCTCCTGGCTGCGGCGCGTCATCGGGAGGATGGGCGGGTAGCACCGTAGAGTTCGCCAGGACCTGACGTCTTGGCCTTCCCACGTATTCGACCACGTGCCTAGAAGGCGCTTTCGTTGAACTTCGCCTAGAAACCGAGTTCTGGGAAGTTGCCCATAGAGGAGGGCCGAGGCGAAGGGCCCCGGCCCTCCTCTACGATCTCGTGATCCTCCCTAATCGCCTGTGGTGAACGTCCAGGCCATCGGCTGGTTTCCGCTCTTTGAGGTGTCCTGGTCGAGAGCGTTGCCGTTGATGTCCTCGGCGGCGGTGGCGACGACCGCCTTGTACTTCGCGTTGGCCTGCAAGACCTTCGAGGGGTCAGACGCGAAGGGGTCGAGCCTGGCCTGCGTGCATGAGGAGGTTCCCACGCAACCGACATTCGTGTCATAGATGCGCTGCCACGTCTGCCCCTTCTGGCTCCACTTGAACAGCTTGAAGGTGGACGTCGTGATGGTGGCCGGATCCATCTTCTCGGAGAAGGCGGCGGTGAGGTTGGTCCCGCGCGCCACTTGGAAATCTAGCACGGAGGGTGTCACGCTAGTAACCTTGGGGGCTGTGCTGTCGGTAAAGGTCACGGTAGCGCTCCCGCTTCCCGCAAACACGCGGCATTGGCAAGCAATGCCGTAGCTGGAAACGTCCGCTCTTATGGTGTCCTGGCCCGCTTTTCCGCCGTTCGTGAAGGTGTAGGTAGCGTCCCCGTTGTCGTCGATCATAACGCTCTGGTGCAGCCCTTGATCCGGGCCACTCGTAATGGTGAACACCGCGTAAGGAAAATAGGGGATCTCTTCCCTGGGGTAGTGCACCGTCACGGTGTGCTGGGAGTAGACTTGCTTGGTTGCGGTGCTCGGCGAAACGATCGCGACGCCCGCCCACGAGGTCCCCGCCGCGGCCAACAGGAGCGCGGCCACGGCCGCAAGAAGTACCGAAAACCTCCTAGTCATGCCCCGGTCCCCTTTGTAGTTCGTCCTCATCTTCTTCTCCTTCCCTTGCCGGTCGTGCCGTCAAGGAGAACTATGGCGCGACGGGCGGGAGCGCGGATCGGTAGATATACCCAATCGGGGGTACCCAATCTAAGGTTGGGTATGGGTGCCCTCACCGAGGTGGGGAAGGGAAGCTTCAGGGAAGGGGTGAGGGGCTCACGGGAGGAGGCCGTGTTCCGTTGCGAAGCGTGCCGCCGATGCGCGCGAGTTGGTCCCCAGCTTGTGGTAGATGCGGTTGAGGTGCCTGTGGACGGTGCGGGGGCTCAGGTAGAGCTCTTGGGCGATGCGGGCGTTGGTCATCCCCTCGGCGACCAGCTTTAGCACCTCCACCTCCCTGGCGGTGAGCCCCGCCGGGTACTCGGGCGCGCGGGAGGGGGGCGAGGAGGGTTGCTCCGCCGAGAGGGCGCAGGCGATCGCCTGCTCCAGATCCATGGCTCGTCCATGTGCCTGCGCCTCCTCCCACTCGGCCTCTCCCAGCCGCGAGCGGGCGGCGGAGAGCAATGGCTCCACGAGTCGAGCCGCGTCCTCGTCGGGGGCGAGCCCGAATCTACTTCGCTGCGCCACGGCCGCCCCCCACAACACGGCCGCCCGGCGGTCGTCTCTGCGGCCCGCCGCGAGCCCCGCCAGCCCCTCCAGGCCCGTGATGGAGTATTCTACGTGCCCCACTTCCCGGCTCGACCTCAGCGCCTCTCCCAGTATTTCCTCCGCCCGCTCGTGTTCGCCCCGATAGAAGGCCGACGCGCCCGACATCAGTAGGAACGACGTCCGGTGCGCGGCGCCCGCCGCTCGGAATAGCGGGGCGGCCTCTTCCAAAAGCGCTTGCGCCAGATCGTGCTCGCCCTCACCCATCGCTACGAGAAACAGGTTTCCGAGGGAAGAGGCGGTCAAGTGGGCATATCCTCCCCGGCGCGAGAGCGCCAAGGCCTCCTCCAGCATCTCCCGGCCCCGATCGGGTTCGCCCAGGGCGTGCGCCAACCATCCCATCCCGTTTAGGGCGACTACGAGCCCTTCGTCGTCTCCCAGCTCCCGGTACAGCTGCAGGCTTTCCCCCAAAAGTCCCCGAGCCGCCGCGTAGTCGCCCCGCGCCGGCGTGGTCAGCCGCCCTGCCCCGCAAAGCGCCTTCGCCCGCGCGAGGGCGGGCGACGCTTCGGCCCTCGCAAGTCCCTCCTCGAGCCACGCGAGCCCCTCGCCGGCGAAGCCGCGCTCGTACCAGTACGCCCACAGTGTGCCCGCCAGCCTCAGCCCCAATGTGGGGTCTGCGCCCCCGAGCGACCAGGAGAGGGCGGCCCTCAGGTTGTCGCGCTCGGCGTCCAGGCGCTCCAACCAATCCACCTGCTCAGCGGCGCCCAAAAGGTGCGTCTCGGCTTCTTCGGCCAGGGCCACGAAGTACTCCGCATGGGCCCGCTTTAGGGCCTCGGCATCCCCGCTCTCCTTAAGCTTCTCCCTCGCGTACTCGTGGACGGTCTCGAGCATCACGAAGCGCGGCTCCCCGCCGGCTCCCTCCTCCCGAGCGAGGAGGTTTTTCTCCAGGAGCGACTCCGCACCCCCGATGACGTCGAGCTCCGCCTCGGAGTCGCAGACGGCCTCCATGGCCTCGAGCGTCCTACCCCCGGAAAAGACCGAGAGTCTGGCGAACAGCGTTCGCTCCTCCGGGGAGAGCAACTCGTGGCTCCAGTCTAGGGCGCTCCTTAGGGTCCTCTGCCTCTCGGGCACGTTGCGCGCACCCCCGATCGAGAGCTCCAGGCGGCTGCCCAGGCGACCGACCATGGCCTCGGGCGGCAGGAGCCTTATGCGCGCGGCCGCGAGTTCTATGGACAGGGGAAGCCCGTCCAGACGAGCGCAGATCTCTGCCACGGCCTCGGCGTTCCCTTCGTCGAGCCGGAAGTCGGGCTTGACCGCCTGAGCCCGCTCCACGAAGAGCTTAACCGCCTCGGATCGGGCCAGTTCCTCCGGGGGCGGCAGGGATCCGAGGTCGGGAAGGGAGAGCGATGGCACGGGGAACTCCTGCTCCCCGTAGAGCTTCAACGGCGCGCGGCTTGTGGCGAGTATCTTCAGGCCGGGGGCCACCGAGAGCAGCTTCCCCACGAGCGGTGCGGCCCCAAGGACCTGCTCGAAGTTGTCCAGCAAAAGCAGCGCCCGCCTCTCGCGCAGATGGCGCTTGAGGAGCTCCTCGGGTGGACGGTCCCCACTGCCCCCACTTAGCCCAAGCACCTCGGCCACGGTAGGGGCCACCAGCGTGGGTTCCGTTAGGGCGGCAAGCGACACGAAGAAGACTCCCCCTTCGAAGGACCCCGAAAGCCCTTCGGCCACCGCGAGCGCCAGGCGCGTCTTGCCCGACCCTCCGGGGCCGGTCAGCGTCAGCAAGCGATTCTGATCGAGAAGCCGCTTCGTTTCGGCGATCTCCCGCTCTCGCCCGACGAAGCTGTTGGGCGCGAGCGGTAGGTCGCGGGGTGTGGACTCGGGAGGATAGCGTGCGGTCGGCTTAGCCTCGGGGGGCTCCACGAGGCTAAGCTTTCGAGGAGGCTGCCTCTCAGACGGGTCCGGTGACGGAATGGCTTCTCACCCCCGCGGCTACGATCGCACCCCTATTACGGACACTAGCTTAGCCGACATTGGCAACTTGCACATCACTCATCTGCGTGATCTTCTCGCATTAATGAGGTCGATTCGAAGAGGCTAGCTTGGCAGGAGCGGAGCCCTCACTTTCTGTCAGTACTCCTATGCACCTAAGTGCGCATAAAAAAGTTCAATTCTCGGAAGTTCAAAGTAGCAAGCGTCCCACCGGGCGCGGCGTAGCGAACCCGAGAGCGGCACGTCGCGGCACCTTCGGCGTCCGAAAACGGCGACCTAGCAGCATCCGTTGCGGCATTATGTATCAAGCCGTTGCGACTCGTAACGGCCAAACTTCCCGAGAATTTCTGTATCGCCGCATCGGGGTCGGCCGACCCTCGCTGCCGCACGCCACGCGGCTCGAACACGCCGTAATCCTCGGGAGCGGGTATACGCGCCCAAGCCCATGGAGTGGACCGTCGTGCGACCCGAAAAGGGCCCGACCCGGGGCGCCTATCCCCTCCGGCCTCGGGGTCACGGCGCGCCAGCACCGTGTGGTGCGGGCCATCGTAATCGCCGAGGTGCTCGGTAGCGGCCTACCGAGCGGCTAGGCTCCCTCGTCGGCGCTTCCTTCAGTTGGGGTGCCCTCGAGGCTACAATTGGTGCGAGGAGCAGAAAGGGAACGCAGGGAGCTGATAGCCCCGTGTCCGACACGCCACAACCGGCCCCGAAGGATGCCTCGGTCGAGCCCGGGACCGAGGCGCCGTTACTCGGGCCGCCCAGGCACGGGCTCCCCCCCAGCAACCTGCCCCTGAGGCTCGCGGGCCTGGTGGGGCGCGGGCGGGAGATCGCCGAGGTGGAGGCGCTGCTCGGAGAGCATCGGCTGCTGACGCTGACCGGCCCTGGCGGGTCGGGCAAGACGCGCCTGGCGCTGGCGGTCGCCGAGGAGGTGCTGGAGGGATACGAGCACGGCACGTGGCTGGTGGAGCTTGCCCCGCTTTCCGACCCCGAGCTGGTGGCTCAGGCGGTGGCGTCCGCCCTGGGCGTGCGCGAGCGGCCGGGCGGTACGGTCTTGGACGCGCTCGTCGCCCACCTTCGCCCCAGGCGCTTGCTACTGTTGCTGGACAACTGCGAGCACCTCGTGGACGCCACGGCGTCAGTGGCCGAGGCGCTGCTCGGCCGCTGCCCCGGCCTCTCTGTGCTCGCGACGAGCCGGGAGGCGCTCGGGGT
>CADDZK010000287.1 GCA_902812425.1 Actinomycetota bacterium | reverse complement strand
CCCGCGGGTGCGGGTGGAGGTCCGACTTGTGGATAAGGTCATCTCGGAGCCGATGGTTGCCTCCTACGACTACTCCGAGACCGCTCGGGACTTCGGTCTGCGCCTGGAAGAGAACGGCGAGATCGAAGAGAACTCCGTGACCCTCATCATCGAGCCGGACGACGATTCACAAGCTGGGGGCGGCACGGCGTCCGTGCACCTGCTGAACGCGGTGACGAACATCGAACTTGCCCGTGTGGAGGACGTGGAGATGGGCATCTCCGTGTGAGAGGATTGGAGCGATGATAGACCTGGACCCGAAAACCACCGAGGTCTTCGCCGGCAAGGTCGTCCGCAAGGACCTCGTCCGGAAGGTCAAGGTCGGAGCCAACGTCCCCGTCTACGTCCTCGAGTACCTTATCGGCAAGTACTGCGCGACCGATGACCCCGTGGCTGTAGAGGCGGGACTCCGCATGGTGAACCGCACCATCGCCCAGAACTTCATCCGGCCCGACGAAGCTAACAAAGCCCAGTTTGAACTCAAGGACCGCGGCAAAGCGACCTACATAGACAAGGTGCGCGTCCGTGCCCTGGAGGATAAAGACTGGGCGGAGATGGCGAACTTCGGTAACAAGTACCTCCACGTGCCCGACCACCTCATCCGCAAGTACCCCCGCATCCTGGAGCTCGGCGTGTGGGCGCAGGTGGATCTCGAATACCGTCCGATGGACGACGAGGAGCACGGCGGCAAAGGTCGTCCCTTCTACATAACGGACATTCGTCCCATCCAGCTCGCCAGCTTTGACTTCGAGCAATACGTTGAAGGTCGCACACAGTTCACCACCGAGGAGTGGATGGACCTCATCATCCGGTCAGTTGGCCTCGAACCCTCATACTACGACCGTCGTCTGAAGCTGCTCTTCCTCACGAGGCTCGTGCCGATGGCGGAGCGCAACTACAACCTCATAGAGCTTGGCCCACGTGGCACCGGCAAGTCTTTCGTCTACCGCGAGACCTCGCCGAACTCCATCCTCATCTCCGGTGGCAAGACCACCGTAGCCCAGCTCTTCGCCCACATGGGCACCGGCCGCATAGGGCTCGTCGGCCACTGGGACGTCGTCGCTTTCGATGAGGTCGCTGGCATACAGTTTGCCGACTCGACCGTCATCCAGATCATGAAGGACTATATGGAGTCGGGCTCCTTCGCGCGAGGTAGGGAAGAACTGCCCGCCGAGGCCTCGATGGTCTTCCTCGGCAACCTCGACGAGCCCCCCGAGCGGCTCCTCCGCAAGGGACACCTCTTCGTCAACCTCCCCGATGCTATGATAGACGCAGCGTTCCTCGACCGGATGCACTTCTACCTGCCGGGGTGGGACGCCCCCAAGATGGAGCAGCGCTTCTTCTCCGACCACTACGGCTTCATCTCTGACTACCTCGCCGAGGCCCTGCGCTCCTCCCGGCGCCAGAACTACTCGGGAGCAGTTGATGAGGAGTTTGCCTTGGGTGAACACCTGAACGCACGGGACGAGAGAGCCGTCAGGAAGACAGTCTCGGGTCTGATAAAGATCCTCCATCCTCATGGCGAGTGGACCCGCGCCGAGCTGCGCGAGTACCTTGAGCTAGCCCTGGAGGGACGGCGAAGGGTCAAAGAGCAGCTGAAGAAACTGGCTCCTCACGAATACTCCAAGACCGCTTTCTCTTACGTGGAGCGGGACACGGGGGTGGAGTTCTGGGTCGAGGTGCCCGAGCAGCCCGACAACGCGGTTGCCGAGACAATCATTGGCGAGGAGAGGGGAGACGCCCCCGCGAGCTCGAAACCTCAAGCCCTCCCGACGGAGGAGAAAAAGCTCTCTGCCAAAGAGCTGATGAAGTATGGCGAGAGCCGCACGGTGGAGTTCAAATCTTCGGCGCGGTGGAACCTGCACAGGGGCGACAAGGACCCGGCGGTAGAACGCGAGATTGTCAAGGCCATCGCGGGCTTCATGAACGCTCACGGCGGAACCCTGCTGATCGGAGTGAACGACGCCCACGAGCCGCTCGGGCTAGAGAACGACTACAAGGTCACCAGGAAAGGTAACCGCGACCCGCGCGACTCCTTTGAGAACTGGCTCACAGACCTCTTCGACAACTCAATCGGCAAGCCCGCTCTGGCTAACGTCTCCGTGACCTTCGAGGTGGTGGACGGTCGCGACGTTTGCCGCGTAGACGTTGAGCCAAGCCGCAAACCCATCTACGCGCGCGGTAAGCAGACGAAGGACTTCTTCGTGCGTTTGAACAACGGCACCCGCTCCCTCGACATCGAGGAGGCCTTCGATTACATCTCATCCCATGAATGGAATCGGGGCTAGACGGTTTTCGAGGCAGGGGAAGAGGCCTCTGAACTCCTCCGGCAGCTCCTTGTCGACGCACCGGCTGGTTAGCTACGCCTCACAATACTCCCACCCCTTGAGATGCACCCGATGGCCCGTTCCAGCGACGTTGTTCGCCCAACCAGTCGTCGTGGGCAAGCGCTTGGGAAAATTCGCGTTGCCCTGGCAGACACGAGTCAACCAGAACACCTGCGACGCGACTTGACGCATACTTAGAGCTTGCGCCAATAGGAACGCAGTGCATCTGTTTGCAGAGATTTGCAGAGCGGACACGGTATACCCGATCATCCGGGGAGTTCTCTAAGCTTCCCGACGTGAAGGAGTGTGCCCGTGCCCGCCATCCAACCATACATCATCGAGGCTATCTGGGAGCAGTTCCGTGCCCTGCTGCCACAAAGAGAATCGGGCCACCCTTTGGGCTGCCACAGGCCCCGCGTACCCGATTGGGTGGTCTTCGAAAAACTCGTCCAAATATTGGTCTTCGGCTGCGCCTACTGGCGAATCGCCGACGGGTCGTGCTCGGCCACGACGCTCAGGCGCAGACGTGATGAGTGGATCGAGGCTGGTCTTATGGAAGCCATCGAAGAGATGGCGCGTGAAGCCTACGACCGAGCTATCGGTCTCGATCTGACCGAGGTAGCTGTCGATTGCTGCATCACGAAGGCTCCGTGCGGAGGAGAGAAAGCGGGTAGAAATCCGGTAGATCGTGGGAAGCGCGGCCTCAAGCGCTCGACGATGGTGGACGCTGAAGGTATCCCTCTCGGGGCGATGGCTGCCCCGGCGAACCGCCACGACTCGCCGCTGTTGGCTCCTACCCTGGATGCCCTGCCAACGTTAGGAGGGCTGCCCGAGCCGGTGAACGTTCACCTCGATCGGGCCTACGACTCGAACGGCACTCGCCGACTCTTGCAGGAACGCGGGCTGGAGGGTGTGATCTCCAAGAAAGGCAAGCCGGCCCCGCTGGGGGCGACGAAACGGTGGGTCGTAGAACGAACCAATTCCTGGCAAAACGCGCACAAGAAGCTGGTGTGGTGCACCGAGAGGGAAGGGCGAGTCATCGACTTCTGGATCGCCTTCTCAAACGCGATCATCATCGTAGGGAGGCTCATTCGAGAAGCCTGGATCCACTACCGTTGGGAGGGCCGAGCGGATCGCCGACCATGACCTATTGGCGCAAGCTCTTAGCCGATCCGAATACACTAGCTCGACCTCGATCGGTGCCGGCATGGAACTGTGCTGTGCCTGCGTGTTCGTCACCAGGATCGTTGTGCGCTCGTTATGTTCGACGAACGCTCCTTCGAGTTGCTGGCTTGCGAGCCTGGTGCAGGTATCCTTTTTTATGCTCACGAGGGTCAGCCAGGGTACATCCTGCAAGGCGTCGATGAGGTCGTCGGCTTCTCCGGCCAAGTAGCGGCCGTCGCGATGGACGATGACTTGCGTAGGGGCCTCGCCATCACGATCGAAGATGAACTGGGGGAGATCGCCGTGCAACACGTCCCGGGGAATCCGTTCATCGTTCCGCTCACGACGTAATACGTGGTTATCGACGGGCCTACCCCGATGGTCGAATAACGTGAACGCGATCTGGCTCCTAGCCCGTGAGTGGTCGTGACCCAGATCTATCCCGACGAAGACGGTCTGCTTATCGACGCCTGGCAGGTCGGCGAGATCCCACGGCACGGCCCCCGCCTTCTGGGCGAGGCTCAGGGTAAGGTTCATCCACGTCGCGAATGCACCGCTTCCCCCGGCCAGCTTGGACGCCCGAAGCGGAAGTGCCTTCATTCGACGGAACTGTCGCATGAGCCGGTCGTGTTCCGGCTTCGCCATGTCGTCGTCGAGGAGCACTAGCGCTATCAGGGCAACCCCATCGCGCTCTGCCAACTCGGCTTCTTGCTCTAGCTTGTGACCGGCCAGAAGGTCGCCCGTCGCAGCTTCGTAGAGGTGCAGTTTCGTCTGCGCCAGAGAGAAAGGTGGCAACCCGAATCCGCGCCGGTACTTGCCCGATGTCCAGATGGTGGCAATGGTGTCTCTTCCATCGGAGGCCCTAACAGACCGAAGTGCTGCTTCCCCTTTCTCGCCACGTAGAGAAGAGCGGACCGCAAGGTGGGCGTTCAGGATGTGACGAGCGAGTTGCTCCTGCTCCGATGAGGCCTTCCGGCTTGCCACCACGAGAAGCCGGACGGGATGCGGGGGTGGCTCCAAGATCCCTAGCCGGTGGACTTCATTCAACTCTCTGGCGGTGCCCTTGCGGAACCGCAGGTGCGTGCCGCCGATAGTTCCGGACCGCGCTTCAGCAGGGGTGCGGGGATCGGTTGTCGCTATCAGTCGTCCGAACGGACTGGACTGCCTGAGCGCCGCGTGAAGTCCATCGAATGTGAACTGCGCAGAGTGAAACGCTTCGTCCGAATACCCAAGTTCCCTAAGTGATTCCATATCGAGGCACACGCGCCAGCCATCACCATCTAGCGGTATCCACGATCCCCGTGCCTCCATGCCCCACTGCTCGTGTCGAAGGATTAGTGTCCGATGCCTGCCCGTGTTTAGGTCAATCCCCTTGATTCTTTTGTTCTCGGTCACCCGTATACGAAGCCAGCAGTCAAGCGATGGGAACCGAGGTTCTTGGGCGGTAAGGAAACTGCGCCCGGGAAGTGGGACGAGCCAGAAACAGTCTTCACACCACTCAAGTTCCCACGTCCAGCGGAGGTGGGCCCGGGCATTTAGCGAAGGAAGGCTGGGATCCCTGCCTGTGACGACCAGCGAGCGTACATGGTCGGAAGGGCTGATGTACTCTCGGCGTTCACGTGGGCCTATGCGGATAAAGCCGCTGCCGCGTAGGATTAGATCGAGGAAAGCGTTCATGCCTCGCCTGTAGTATTCGTGGTGGTCACCTGAGGAGAGGACCTCGCGGGAGACAGGCTGTCGTTTCTGGTC
>CADDZK010000286.1 GCA_902812425.1 Actinomycetota bacterium | reverse complement strand
GGGAAGTGGAACTCGTGTCCTTGCACGACTGCCGCTCGCTGATCCGGGAGGACATGAGAGAGGAGCCGCGTGGAGAGCACCGTCCGGATCCTCGTAGCCGACGACCATGCAGGCTTCCGCCAGGGTCTGAAGGCGTTGCTGGCCTCGGAGCCGGGAATGGAGTTCGTGGGCGAGGCGGAGAACGGCCGCGAGGCCGTCCTTAGATCCGCGGAGCTATCCCCCGACGTGGTGCTCATGGATCTGCAGATGCCCGTCATCAACGGCGTCGAGGCGACGCGCCTCATCCTCGAAGAGAACCCGCGCGTCGGGATCGTGGTTCTTACCATGTTCGAGGACGACGACTCGGTGGTCTCGGCGATGCGCGCCGGCGCCCGCGGCTACATATTGAAGAGCGCCAAACCCTCAGAAGTCCTGCGGGTCCTCCACTCGGTAGCCGGTGGAGAGGCCCGCTTCGGGCCGGAGATCGCACGCCGGCTCACGGGCTTTCTCTCCTCCCCAGAAGTCGACGCTTCAGTGGTCTTCCCCGAACTCACCGCCAGAGAGCGCGAGGTCCTCGACCTTATCGCCCGTGGCCACGACAACGCCGGTATCTCCGAGCAACTCTTCCTCAGCCCCAGAACCGTGCGCAACCACATCTCCCACATCTTCGCCAAGCTTGGGGTGGCCTCGCGGGCGCAGGCCATCGTCCGCGCCCGCGAGGCCGGTCTGGGCAGGAGAAGGCGTAGGATCTACGTCACCTTCGTACCCGATCGAGGGATACACTCGGACGGTCCGGAGCGCCACTCGTACGCGCAGAAGAGGGCACAGACGACGCAGTCCGTGGTAGGAGGCGAAGCTCTCAGGTGCTCGGTATCGACCTTGGTGAAGAGGCCGGAGTTCTTTATACGGAGTTCTTTATAGAGAGATTCTTACTCAGGGTACCGATGACTTTGTGAGCATGCCTCCCCGCTCCTCAAACCCGACCACCCCGGCGAATGTGAAGCGTCCGTCGGAGGCCGAGCCGTAGGCATCGTTCTCGTCCTGGAGCAACCTGAGGAAGACCCTCGCGACGTCCTCATCGAAGGACCAGACGGTAAGCGTAGTTACGCCCCCGTCAACGAGCCGCTCCGCAAGATCAGGGGTTGGTTCCGATGTCCGAAACCAGGCAGTGATCCGCGAGTCGTCGGCGACAGGCTATACTCGACGCCATGCGGACGTTCTCACTCCTTTTCGCCTTTATCGCGCTTGTGATGCTGGCTATGTTTTTGATCTACGTTTTCAGGGGCCCGGTAGAGCCCGTGATCGCCGGCGGCATCTTCGTCTCTTTTGTGGCCTGCCTGATCCCCGCTCTCCTGTTACTCAAGCCCTTCGAGCCGCCCGAGGAGCTACGGCGCAGGCGGGAGGAGGCCCGCAAGAGACGCGAGGAGCGCCGGTCCTCTACCGATGGTCCTCGTCGAGGGTCAGGGTCATGAGCAAGGCGTCTTCGTCACCGTAGTAGCGAGGCCTGTGCCCGGTCGTCCTGAAGCCCAGCGACTCGTAGAGCGTCAGGGCCGCCGCGTTGGTCGGGCGCACCTCCAGGTGGACGTAGCGGGCCTTCGGATACGCGGCGAGCGCCGCGCCGATGAGCGCGCGGGCGTGGCCGCGGCGGCGGTGCTCGGGCCTGACGGCGATGGTAGTGATGTGCAACTCACCGAGGACGTGGCGGACCCCGATGTGGCCTGTGATCTCAGAGCCCTCCTCGATCACAAGGTAGAGGCCGTTGGGGCTCTCCAGCTCTCCGCGCCAGATCGCCGCGCTCCACGGGCGCGGGAGGCACAGTGCATCTATCTCCATGACGGACGACAGGTCCGAGGCCTCCATCCTGCGCAGGTGTGGTCCCGCCTCCTCCCTCACGGACGGCTCCAGGGGTTGAGGTCCCTGCGGACCTCGGCGTCGGGCTCGCGGACGTAGATCGGGACGATCTCTTCCGGGCTCACCGGGCTGAGATCCGCCGAGATGACGTGCCCTGCCGCCGTGACCCTGTGGAGCGGCGAGCCGTCAGGCGGTATGCGCCCGAGAGCGGAGAGCGCCTCGCGGTAACGCACGGCGCCGTCACCGACGATGAGCGGTTCTCCCTCTACCGACAGCTCCTCCGGCCTCACGCAGGAGATGCCGGTCGCGGGTCCGCCGCCGGAGAACCGCGTGGCGAAGACCTGCCCCCTCCTGGCGTCGAGGACGGCGAGCACGTCTTCAGAGCACGAGAGCGCGGGGGCCGCGAGGGCCGCGAGGGTAGAGTTCTTCGAGAGGGCGACGCCGGTGCCCGCAGAGAGAGCGCGGGCCGTCGCGGCCGCGATGCGGATGCCGGTGAACGTTCCCGGTCCCACCCCTGCGAGCACGAGTCCTATCGAGGCGAGATCCTCCCCCACCAGGTCGAGGACGCCGTGTATGGCCGGGAGCAAGGCTTCCGAGGCGCCGCGGGCGCTCACGGAGACCTCGGCGAGGACCTCGCGGTCGTCTGCGAGGGCGACGGTCGTCACGGGGGTCGAGGCATCCAGGGCCAGGATCATCACGGCGTCAGACGCTCTGCTGCCGGTCCCCCGAGGCTCACCGTGCGCGTCGTCGGGGTCTCGTGGGAGATGTGGACAAGAGAAGGGTCCTCTATAGTGCCCAGCGCCGGCTCGGCCCACTCGATAAACGTCACGGCGTGGGGGTCTATGTAGTCGTCGAGCTCGAGTACGTCCGCGTTCTCTATGCCTTCGAGGCGGTAGAGGTCCAGATGGTTGACGAATATGCGTCGTCCGTCCTTGAGGCCCTCGTAGCCGCGGGCGAGCTGGTAGGTCGGGCTCGTCACCCTCTCCGTGACGCCCAGAGAGCGGGCTGCCGCCCGTACGAACGTGGTCTTGCCCGCGCCGACCTCACCCGAGAGCACGACCACGTCCCCGGCTTCGAGCACCCCCGCTACCCTGAATGCCAGCTCTTCGAGCGCAGCCTCCTTCAGGCCTTCGAGCTCCAAGGGGGATCTTCTACCAGAGCCCCGGCTGGACGTGTTCTGCGTCGGGGGAGCGGGTGACGTTCAGGGTCTCGTAGGTGGACGGACGCTCGGCCTCGAGGAGTTCGGGAAGGCGCGAGAAGTCCGAGACGAGGAGCGCGCGGTCTGCCGGCGTATAGAGCGCCCGCTGCAGCGAGAGCGTCGGGAAGACGTAGCGACCGTCGAGCGGTATGGCGCGCCCCCTGATGCGCGAGGCAGACTCTTTCCTCCCCGTCAGTACCCGGCTCGGCAGGTCACCCAAGGCGACGACGACCTTCGGGTCCACCGCGGCGAGCTGGGAGACGAGGTAGGGTCGGCAGGCGCTCACCTCGGAAGGCTTCGGCGGGCGCGGCGGAGATCCAGGCGGGCGACACTTCACCAGCGTGGTCAGGTAGACCCTCTCGCGCCCGAGGTCCAGGGCGTCGAGCAGCCTGTCGAGGAGCATCCCCGATGCCCCCATAAAGGGTTTGCCCTCACTGTCCTCGTTGAAGCCAGGGGCCTCACCGACTATGAACAGCCCGGCGTTCAGCGGCCCCTCGCCGAAGACGACCTGCGTCCTAGAGTGGCAGAGGCCGCACTTCGTACAGCCCAGGGCCTCTTTCTGGGCCTCCGCGAAATCCAATCGCCTAGAACTCCTCGCTCTCGGGGAGGATGGCGCCGAGGATGATGTAGATGATCAGTACCGGCACGACGCTTATACCGGGGATCGCAACCGCCAGCACCGCCGTCACGAGGCGGACCAGGTTCGAGTTCCAGCCGTAGTTGTGTGCAATGCCGCCGCAGACGCCGAGCAGCCAGCGATCCCTCTTCGCCCTCTTGAAGTCCAAGACCTTACCTCCTCGGCCCCAGCGAGGCCGCTACGCTCTCGGCGCGATTCTACACGACCGCACAGTCCGGGTCTTCTCAGAGGAGCCGGGGGAGCCGCGCGAGGGCGTCCTTCTCGCCCGTCCCACGGGCCACGAGAAGCCTGAGATAGCAGGCGGCGTAGCCGATGTCGGCGCCCTTCGCGCCTGACGGGAGTACTCTCTCCAGCGCCGCGTGGTCGGGCTCGGGGTGGGGACCAAGCTCGCGGCTAATGCGCAGAAAGCGGGTGCAAAGTTCCCTGTGGCGCTCGATGTGCTCGGGCTTGAGGCGCGGGCCCTGGGCAGCGAGGCGGTCGGCCCAGCTCAGGACCGCAAGCTCCTCACCGAAGGGCCCGGCGGCTCGGGCAAGCCTCTCTGGCGGATAGTCGGAGCGGGGGTGTCCCATAAAGCCTATCTTCAGGTGCAGCGCCGTGAGAGTCGCCGTCAGGTCCGTCTCGGGGGCCGACAGGCCGAGCCTGCGTCCGATACGCCGGACCATCAGCGCGCCCAAAGAGTCGTGAGAGACGAAGAGCACCCTGCCTTCGAGCTCGCCGCGGGTGACGGGCTTGGCCACGTCGTGCAACAGGGCGGCGAGGCGAAGACCAGGTACGCGGTCATCCTCGATACGGGCGCCTATCCTCTCCTCTTCGAGCTCGTACTCCACGCCGCGGACGACCTCGAGTACGTGATCCAGGGTATCCAGATGATGGTAAGGGCTCCCCTCCAGCTCACGGGCGAGGGAGAGCTCGGGGACGGCGTCGAGGAGACCTGTGAGATCCAGCGGGGGTTCGAGCGCCGCGCGGAGATCCAAGTTCTCTAGCGCCGGCGGCGGGTCTTCCTGCGGCTCGTATTGGGGTTGGGACGGCCTTTGAGCGAGGTGGCGCCGTCCCCTGTATCACCCTCGTTACGGGCAGGCTTTCCAGGCTTCTTCTGTCTGCGGGTCTCGGCCATGCGCCGCTCTCTGTTGCGCTCTATGAACGCATAGACGAACGTGAAGACGAAGAAGAAGATGACCGCGTTTATGAGCAGGCTGATGAGCTGCGCCCTGTTATCCAGGTTGAAGTTGCTCTTCGGGAAGAGCACGCTCAGGAGGTAGAGCAGGCCGAGGTAGATCGCTATGACGATCGCCGACCGCCTGGCGGCTGATTTCCATTTAAGTCCCTCGAACATCCTCATAGCTCCTCTCGACGCGGCGGGGGTTTATCCCCGTGGTGATCTCGTAGTTTATCGTGCCTGCACGCGAGCCGAGCTCTTCAGCACTGACACGCTCTGCGTCCTGAGAGCCGAGCAACACGACCTCGTCGCCGACTTCGACATCTTCTGTCACCCCGAAGACGCAGGCGTCCATCGTTACCCTGCCGAGGAGCGGGCGCCTGTGGCCCCGGATCAGGGCCTCAGCCCTCCCCGATAGCGCCCACCTGTACCCCTCCGCGTACCCCACAGGCACGGTCGCCGCCACAATAGGCGACTCAGCCCTGAAGGCCAGCCCGTGGGAGACAC
>CADDZK010000285.1 GCA_902812425.1 Actinomycetota bacterium | reverse complement strand
GGCTCGGGGGCTTCCTCGACCGCGAGGGTCCGATCGTGATCTACGTCGGCAAGCTCATCCACTCCAAGGGCGTACACAGCCTTATCTCCGCCTTCTCAAAGGTGCGCAAGAAGACGGCTGCCCGCCTGCTGGTGATCGGCTTCGGGACCTTCCGCGAGGGGCTCGAGGCACTGACCTGTTCTCTGAGCGCCGGCGACGAGACGACCGTGGAGAGGCTGGCCGAGATGGGCAGGCTCCTCGAAGGCGGCCCTGCGGCCCCCTTGGAACACTTCGAGCTCGCCGACGAGCTACTCGGCGACGCCGCGGGCATGGAGGGCGACGTGCTGTTCACAGGCCCGCTCTACCACGAGGAGCTCACGAAGCTCCTCCCTGCGGCGGACGTTGCGGTGGTGCCCTCCATCTTCCCCGAGACCTTCGGGCTGGTGGCCGCCGAGTTCGCGGCGAGCGGCGTCGTGCCTTTCGTCGCGGATCACTCAGGGCTCAGGGAGGCGGGAGAGATCGTGGGCCTGGATCTTCCCTTCGACCTGCGCGTCGGTATGGAAGGCTTTGAGGAGAACCTGGCGAGGACGCTCTCGGGTTATCTCACGCTGCCCGATGAGGAGAGGCTGCGATGCGAGGAGGTCGTGCGCCACAACAGCGTGGAGCATCTGAGCTGGGCCACGCTCGGCCAAGACCTCGTCGTCCTCCTCCAAGAGTAGAGCATGGAGATAGAGCACATCCTCCGCGACTTCGGCCTCATACTCGGGGCGGGGCTCATCTCACAGCTCATAGCGACGGTCATAAGGGTGCCCGAGATGGTCGTGCTCGTGGCTGCGGGCGCCCTTATAGGACCTTCTGTACTGGGGCTTGTCTCGAACCCGCTGGGCGGGGTCGGCGCCCAGCTCCTCTTCAACATCGGGGTGGCCCTCATCCTCTTCCACGGCGGCACAGGGGTCTCGCTGCGCGTCATCTCCAAGACCGCCTTGGGCCTCGGCCTGCTCGTCCTGCCCGGCGTGCTCCTCACGGCCGTGATAGTCGCGCTCGTGGTCTCCCCCGTGTTCGGCGTAGCCTTCCCCGTCGCGCTGCTCGTGGGAGCCGTCCTCGCCTCGACGGACCCGGCTATCCTCATCCCCCTCTTCGAGCGTCTGAAGCTCCGCCCCAAGGTCTCCCAGACGGTCATCGCCGAGTCAGCCTTCAACGACGTGACCGGCACGGTACTCACGCTCACCCTGGTCGGCGCGGTCGAGGCCGGCGGGTTCACCCTCTCGGGACCGGCTCTGGCGTTCGCCAAAGAGCTCGCGCTCGGGGCCCTGATCGGAATAGTTGCAGGCGCGATCCTCTGCTACGCCATCGCCTCGACGGCGCGCGCCGGCATATGGGACGAATCGCCCGGGGTGGCCGTACTCGCGGTCGTCGCCCTCGCCTACTTCTCGACCGAATCCGTCGGGGGTTCGGCGTACCTCGCGACCTTCGTGATGGGGCTCATGATCGGGAACATGGAGTTGCTGGGGCTCGGCCACCACGACGAGCACGCCACGCTCCTCGAAGGGTTCCTCGGACAGGTGGCCGAGATCGCAACCCTGCTCGTCTTCGTCACGCTCGGGCTGAACCTGCCCTTCGAGGCGCTAGGCAAATACTTCTTCGGCGGGCTCCTGGTGATGTTCGTGTTCATCTTCGTGGCCAGGCCCATAACCGTCCTCGCCTGCCTCCTGCCTGACAGGCGCGGCGGATGGACGAGGGAGGAGATAGCGTTTATCGGGTGGTGCCGCGAGACGGGCGTCATCCCCGCCGCCGTCGCGAGCCTACTCCTCGCACGCGGGGTCGATGGCGCCGAGATCGCCGTCTCCATGGTCGCCCTCGCTGTCTGCGTCACGCTGCTCCTGCAGGCCACCACAGCAGGCTACGTCGCCAGACGCCTCGGCCTGCTCGAAGGCCAGGAACCGCAGGCACCCGCCTAGGGCGTCTTTGCTAAAGCCGACGTCTGCTGGCCTTCAGCCCCGGATGAACGGTTGGCCTCGCGTGGCCCGTCTATGCGAGAAATGCGTGCCGGATCGTCAAGGCTTGCAGGAATCGGCGGATCCGCCGTCTCGGTCGCCCGATTAGATCGGCAGTCCTCCGGGGCTACCTTCTGCTACACTCCCGTCGACAGCCGAACGAAGGAGAAGAAGATGCGCCGAGCTTTCATGTCCATCCAGGAGGGAGTTACCACCTATGTAGGGGACATGAAGCTCTATGCGAACTTTGAACCTTGGGATTTTGGCGCATGTAGACGCCGGTAAGACCACCTTAACCGAGCGGCTGCTCTACGCCGCCGGTGTCATCGACGAGATCGGCAGGGTCGATGACGGCAGTACCCAGACAGACACCCTGGCACTCGAACGGCAACGCGGCATCACCATCAAGTCCGCAGTAGTGTCGTTCGTCATCGATGAGGTCACGGTGAACCTGATCGACACGCCCGGCCACCCTGACTTCATAGCCGAGGTGGAGAGGGTACTGAGCGTGCTAGACGGCGCCGTGCTCGTGATCTCCGCCGTGGAGGGCGTGCAGGCGCAGACCCGCGTGTTGATGCGGGCGCTGCAGCGGCTGCAAATTCCCACCCTCATCTTCATAAACAAGATCGACCGCGGTGGCGCCCAATATGCTCGCCTGCTGCAGAGGATCTCCGAGAGACTGACCCGGGCGATTATCCCGATGGGATCGACCAGCGGGCTCGGCACCCGCGGCGCCCTATTCGCACCATACGGTGCCGACGACGCGGGTTTTACGTCCAGGATGGTAGATCTCCTCACCGGCCACGACGAGGCCTTGCTCACTGCGTACGTAAACGACGAGAGTGCCCTCTCGTACCGGAGACTCCGTGGCGAGCTTGCGGCGCAGACGGGGATGGCGCTCTTGCATCCCGTGTTCTTCGGCTCGGCGATAACGGGCGCGGGCGTGGATGCGCTGATCGACGGCATCATAGAGTTGCTGCCCGCGGCCGAAGGCGACACCGAAGGCCCAATTTCTGGTACGGTTTTCAAGGTCGAGCGAGGTGCCTCAGGGGAGAAGATCGCCTACGTCCGCATGTTCTCGGGAACACTGCGAGTGCGGGATCTTCTGCAATTCGGCCGGGACAACGAGGGGAAAGTCACCGGAATTAGCGTCTTCGACCGCGGCTCGGCCACCCGGTGCGCGTCGGTCGCCGCCGGGCAGATCGGGAAGCTCTGGGGTCTCGGCGATATCCGGATCGGCGACACGATCGGCGATTCGCGAACGATCCAGGAACATCATTTTTCCCCGCCGACACTCGAAACGGTCGTCGTTCCCTGCCGGCCGGCAGAGAAAGGTGCGCTACACCTCGCGCTCACCCAGCTCGCCGAGCAGGACCCGCTGATCGACGTGCGCCAGGACGAGATCCGGCAAGAGCTATTCGTCTCGCTCTACGGCGAGGTGCAGAAAGAGGTCATAGGGGCGACGCTGGCGAACGAGTTCGGCATCGAGGTCACGTTCCGCGAGACGACGACGATATGCGTCGAACGGCCCGTCGGCACCGGTGCTGCGGTCGAGACAATCTACGAAGAGCCAAACCCGTTTCTCGCAACCGTCGGGCTGCGCATCGAGCCTGCCCCGACTGGCACAGGCGTCGAATTTCGGCTGGCGAGCGAGGTTCTCGGAACGATGCCGCTCGCGTTCTTCAGAGCTGTCGAGGCCACAGTGAAAAAGACGCTGCGCGGAGGGGGGCTCTACGGATGGGAGGTCACCGACTGTAAGATCACCATGACGCACTCCGGCTACGCGCCGCGGCAGAGCCACGCACACCAGGGTTTCAACAAGAGCATGTCGAGCACCGGAGAGGACTTCCGCAAGCTGACGCCGCTGGTCCTGATGAGCGCGCTGAGGCAGGCCGACACCGTGGTGTGCGAGCCGATCAACCGCTTCCACCTCGAGATCCCCGCTGACACATTCGGGGCGACGGTCTCCCTACTGTCACGGCTGCTTGCCGTTCCGCAAACACAGGAGATACGCGGTTCCTCGTGCACGCTGGAGGGTGAGATCCCGGCTGCACGAGTGCACGAGCTGGAGCAGCAACTGCCTGCGCTGACCCGCGGCGAGGGCGTACTACTGGAATGCGCCTTCGACCGCCACGAACCGGTTCGCGGCGCGAGCCCGACCCGGCGGCGGTCGGACCACAACCCGCTCGACCGCGAAGAATACCTGCTGCACGTTGCGCGGCGGGTCTAGCGCGAAGGGAGGTGCTCATGTCCAATGGTATAAGGCACGACGAGGTAGACATCGACGTATCGCTCGTGCGCCGCCTTGTCGCGGCGCAGTTCCCGCAGTGGGCAGATCTTCCGGTCAAACCAGCCGAGTTCGGCGGCTGGGACAACAGAACCTTCCATCTCGGAGAGCACATGACGGTGCGGCTGCCGAGCGGTCCCTGGTACGCGCTGCAGGTAGAGAAGGAACAGAGGTGGTTGCCCAGACTCGCGCCGCATCTCCCGCTCCCGATCCCCGTCCCTCTGGCGAAGGGAGCCCCGGCCGAAGGTTATCCCTGGCAGTGGTCCGTTTACCGGTGGCTCGAAGGCGAGCCCGCCACCGCCGAGCGTATTACTGATCTGCGCCAGTTTGCGATGGCGCTGGCCGAATTCTTGATAGCTCTGCAGAGGATCGACCCCTCTGGCGGTCCGCCGCCGGGGCGGCACAACTTCTTTCGCGGCGGACCGCTTGCGGTCTATGACGACGAGACCAGGCAGGCGATGGCGGCCCTCGACGGCAGGATCGATACCGACGCCGCGAGTGCTGTGTGGGAGGCAGCCCTCAAGGCAACGTGGCACGGCCCGCCCGTCTGGTTTCACGGAGACGTTGCCTGGGGGAACCTGCTGGTCAAAGGGGGCCACCTCAGTGCCGTCATCGACTTCGGGACTTCGGGCGTGGGTGATTCCTCGTGCGACCTGGCGATCGCATGGACTCTCTTCGGCGGGGAGAGCCGCGAAGCGTTCCGGGCGGCTCTTGGGCTGGACGGGGCAACGTGGGCGCGCGGTCGTGGTTGGACGCTGTGGAAGGCCCTGATCACACTGGCCGAACACATAGACACCAACCCCTTGAAAGCAGGAAAGGCCAGACGCGTAATCGATGAAGTGCTCGCCGATCACGAGCACGGTGCATGACACAGAGATTTGCGAACCGGCCCGACCACAGCCCCAACGTCCCCGTAGGTACGGCTCAGATGAGACGCCCGTCGGCGTCTGGTTCTTGTCCTGTCGCCATGCGCGGCCCGTAGTGCTGGGCGAAGACCTGGCCGACGAGTTCCCTGCGGCTGCGCACCCCCACCTTGTCGAAGATCGACTTGAAGTGATCGCGCACGGTGTTCGGCG
>CADDZK010000284.1 GCA_902812425.1 Actinomycetota bacterium | reverse complement strand
CCTCAGCGATGTCCTCAGGCAGCACGTTCACCTTCAAGACGTTGCGCTGGCGGTAGTATTCCTCGAGCTCCTCTGGATTTATTCCGTAGGCTGCGGCACGCTCCTCGCGCCAAGAGGAGCTCCAGATCCTCGAGCCGCTCAATACTGCATCCGGATTGACCGTGTTCACCCGAATCTTCTTCGGTCCTCCCTCCTCGGCCAGACACCGTGCCAGATGCAGTTCGGCAGCCTTGGCAGAGGAGTAGGCGCCTACGTTCTTGCCTGCTGCCATGGCGTTCTTGGAGGCCACGAAGATCAGGCTGCCCCCAACTCCCTGCTCCTTGAGGACGCGGAAGGCTTCGCGCGAGACCAGGAAGTATCCCCTAACAAGCACCGCGTGGTTCTTGTCCCACAGCTCGACGCTGGTCTCCTCAATAGGCGCACTGGAGGCCAGCCCTGCGTTGGAGACGATGACGTCCACCCCGCCATACTCCAGGACCGCCTTGCGGTAAGCACGAGCTACTTCGGCCTCATCGGTCACATCCGCCCTCGCGGCGATGCCAAGTTGCGGAAGGCCTTCGGCGACCTCCCTGGCACCCTGTGCATCGAGATCGCAGACCACAGTGCATGCGCCCCGTTCAGACAGAGCCCGGGCAACCGCGCTACCGATGCCTCCTGCTCCTCCGGTGACGAAGGCCACTTTGCCCGCAAGCTCTTTGGGCGGTGGGGCGAGGGTGAGCTTGTAGAGTTCTAATGGCCAGTACTCTACCGCGTAGGATTCCTCCTCGGTCAAGGAGACGTAGCCCCCGAGGGCGTGGGCGCCACGCATCACGTTTATGGCCCTGTAGGCGAAGTCCCTCGATAGGCCGGCCTCTTTGTGATTTTGCGCGGCGCCTACCAACCCTATGCCCTGCAACACGACGACCCTCGGGTTCGGATCGAACATCTCCTCGTCGGCCTCCTCGTGACGCGAGAAGTACTCTACATACTCTTTGCGGTACTGCCCGACGCCCTTCCTGATTCTCACCTTGAGGTCTTCCGCGTCCTCGGTCTGCGGGTCGAAGTCCACCCACAAGGGCTTAACCTTCGTACGCACGAGGTGGTCCGGGCAGGCAGCGCCTACCTGTGAGAGTGCTTTAGCGTCGCGTCCACAGACGAACTCGATAACATCCTCGGAGGCGTAATCTGCACGCAGGATCTTGTGTGAGGCCCGCAACTGGCCTGTCTCTTGGGATTTCTCGTCCCCCGAAGATAGCGCCCCGCGCAGGGCAGGTAGGACCGCGGCGAGCAGAGCTTCTCTCTGCTCCGGTGGGGGTGGATCGACCGTGCGTCCGCCGAAAGGCTCTGTGGCCCTGCTGGCGACGAACTCTGCGGCCCTGTTTATGGCCTCGATGGTCCTCGTGTAGCTCTCCTCGTGCGTCTCGCCCCAGGTAACCAACCCGTGCTTGGCGAGCAGGATAAAGCGGACCTGCGGGTTGCTCCTCACGGCCTCGCCCACCTGCTTGGAGAGGGTGAATCCGGGGCGGATGTAGGGGATCCAGACCGCTTCCTCGCCGAAGCACTCGCGGGCGAGCCCCTCACCGCCTTCGGCACAGCAGATCATGCTGATCGCATCCGGGTGGGTGTGATCCACGTGGGGATAGGGCACGAAGGCGTGCAGCAGCGTCTCTATTGAGCCGCGGGGCATGTCGGGCCTGAGCTGGCAGGCGGCGAGGTAGGCAACCATCTCCTCGTCGCTCATCTCGTCGCGCTCCTCCAACTGCAGGACCTCATCGAGCTTGAGCCCTGTGAACTGCGCCGCCCTTATGGTCGCGAGGTCCGTGCCGGACCCCTTTACCCACAGGACGTTCACCTCGCGCCCCGTGTGATCCCTCCCTCTGGCTTTGGTGGAAGTGTTGCCTCCTCCGTAATTTGCCACGGCGCGGTCGGCACCGAGGAGGTTCGAACGGTAGGCTAGCTTCTCGAGCTCCGAGAGGCCCCGGGCCTCGCTCTCGTCCCACAGGTTCTCGGTGGCACCCGGTACCCTCGTCTCCATCTGCTCCGAACTCTCCCTCTCGTAGTTCACTTCTTCATTCGCGCGAGGCTAGCTCCTGTTCTACTCGTCTCGATCCTGCGGCTAACCCCAGCCGGCCCCGAGGCCCTCACGGCGCTCCCCGGCCACCCTCTGCGCATACCCGCTCTCTCTGAAAGTGGCTATCGGGTCCACCGCTGCGCCCAGACCCTCCCGAACCTGCGCGCATAGCGGACGCACATCGGTGTTATAGGCGTCGAGGAGAAGGCGGTGCGCCAGCAGCACATCGCCCGCGCGCCGCGCCTCGGCGAGCTTTGTCCGGTCCACCAGCAGGGCCTTCGCGTAGGCTTCCTGGAGGTTCATGACGCTCAGGATCATGGCCTCTATCTTCGGCTCGATGTTGTGGGCTTGGTCTATCATGTAGTCGATGCGGGTGCTCTCCTCGGCCTCCACCAGCTCCACGTAGATCAGGAACAACTCGAACGGGTTGATAGAGGCCACGATGAGGTCGTCGTCGGCGTACTTGCGGTTGTTGAAGTGGAAGCCTCCCAGCCTCCCTTCCTCCAAGAGCATTCCGACTATGTGCTCTATGTTCG
Source organism: Actinomycetota bacterium (assembly GCA_902812425.1). Lineage (GTDB taxonomy): Bacteria > Actinomycetota > Rubrobacteria > Rubrobacterales > Rubrobacteraceae > Rubrobacter_D. Next base: position 2,766 of record CADDZK010000284.1, on the reverse strand, counting down.
TGCCCTGCAGGTGGTGTCCGAGGTCTATCAGTACCTCGGCCCTCTCCCCCAGCTTCTGGCACATGGTGAGCGCCGCGCCCCAATCGGGGAGGTCGGTATGGTAGAAGGCCGGTTCGAAGGGCTTGTACTCTAGCAGCATGCGCATACCTTCGGTCATCGCCGCGTAGACCTCGGAGAGGCACTCATGCATGCGGTGGCGGCGCTCCACGAACGAGTCCTGGCCGGCGTAGTTGGTGCCGTCGGCGAACCACAAAGAGAGGACGTCAGAACCCACCTCTCCGGCCACCTCTATGCACTCTAGGAGGTGGTCGGTAGCTTTGCGTCTGACCGCGGGATCCGGGTTGCACACGCTCCCCAACCGGTACTCCTCTTCCTGGAAGAGGTTGGGGTTGACGGCCCCGATCTCCATCCCCAGGGATTCAGCGTGAGTCTTCAACTCCCCATAGTCGTCCACCCGGTCCCAGGGGATGTGGATGGCTACCGAGGGACATATACCGGTGAACTGGTGGACCTCTGCGGCGTCCGAGATCTTCTCAAAAGCGTCGCGCGGGACGCCGAGTTGCGGGAAGACCTTGAAGCGAGTCCCGGAGTTGCCGTAGCCCCAGGAGGGCGTTTCTACGCGCTGTGAGCGCAGACGCTCCTCGATCGCTTCGACGTCCACGCCGCGTGCGGCGAGGAACTCTGTCAGGTGAGCATAAGCTCTTTCCGTGGCACTTTCCAAGACCTCATCCTCCTTGTGTGTCGCCTGGGACCGCTGTGACAACTGGAACCATCGAAAGAAACATCACCGGACGACTCTACCAACAAACTCGTAATCCCCGGACCCGACGGCCAGAGCAACCTCTCCCTCGTCCGTCCTCAAGACCTTGACGCCTTCGGCTTGCTCTACCCGCTTGCCGCTCTCGGAGATCCCGGCCTCGCCCTCCACCGGCACATGGACCATGGCCGTAGTATTGACGGGTATGCTCACCCCGAGGTTGAACTGATCGCCCTTGACGCCCCAGGCACTAACGATCTTGCCACGAACCGACTCGTACTCGGCCCTCGCGTGTGTCAGGCCACCGCCCGGGTGAGGATGTATAACAATGCGGTCGTAGCCCGCCGTCTGTGGGTCCAGATCTATGCCGGCCACGTAGCGGTAGAGCCACTCGCCCACGGATCCAAGCGAGTAGTGGTTGAAGGAGTTCATGTTGGGCGACTGGAAGCCTTTCTCTTCGGTCCAGCCATCCCAGCGCTCCCAGATGGTCGTGGCCCCGTTCTTTATAGTGTACCCCCAGGAGGGATAGGTCTCGTTGTTGAGGAGCCGGTAGGCCACGTCCGCGTGTCCAGCCTCCGTCAAGACCGGGCAGAGATAGCCCACGCCCACGAAGCCGGTCGAGAGGTGCCACCCCTCTCTTTCTATGGCCGCCACCAGGTAATCTGCGACTGAAGGACGCAACTCTTCGGGCAGCAAGTCCATGTGCAAAGCGAGGACGTAGCCCGTCTGTGTATCGCCCTCTATACGCCCGTCCGGGGCGACGTAGACTTCGTTGAAGGCTCCCTTTATTCTCTGGAAGAGCTTCTCGTAGCGCTCAGCGTCGTCGTGGCGACCGATGGCCTGTGCCATCTCGGCCATGAGGCGCGCGTCGTAGGCCCAGTAGGCGGTTGCGAGCAGGTCCTTGGGGGTTTTGTCACCTTCGGTAGAGAGCCAGTCGCCGTAGTTGTTGCCCAGCCTGTTCCAGCGCAGCAGGTCGGGGTTGGCTTCGCGCAGGTACTCCATCCAGCGCGTCATGGCGTCGTAGTGGCGCTCTATTATGCGTGTGTTCTCATAAGTCTTGTAGATCGTCCAGGGTACTATGATGCCGGCGTCTCCCCAGGCGGGGGAGCCTTTCTTCAGAAGCGCCTCGCTGCGCTCACCGAACAGGGGCGCCACGTCGGGAAAGGCCCCCTCCGGGGACTGGGTGTCCTCCACATCCACCATCCACTTCTCGAAAAAGCTGCAGACATCCATGTTGAAGGTGGCAGTGCGCACGAAGATCTGGGCGTCACCCATCCACCCGAGGCGTTCGTCGCGCTGCGGGCAATCGGTGGGGACGCTGAGGAAGTTGCCCCGCTGGCCCCAGACGATATTGCTCTGGAGCTTGTTGACCATGGGGCTCGAGCACTCGAAGGACCCGGTGGGAGGCGTGGCGGAGTGGACGGCCCGCCCCGTAATCGTTTCCAGCGGGGGCTCGCCGGGGTATTCGCTCACCTCCACGTAGCGGAAGCCGTGGAAGGTGAAGCGCGGCTCGTAGATTTCCTCGCCTCCGCCCTTCAGCACGTAGCGGTCCTTGGCGCGGGCGAACCGCAGGTTCTCCGTGTAGATCGTACCGTCGAGGTTGAGGGCCTCCGCGTGGCGCAGGGTAACCTCGGTGCCGGCTTCGCCCCTCACCTTCAGACGTACCCAGCCGACCATGTTCTGGCCCATGTCGAAGACGTAAACGCCCTTCTCGGGCTCAGTGACGGCCTTCGCCGGCACCTCTTCGGTCACCCTGACGCCCTCGTCAGGCTGGGCGACGAGCGGGGTGCTCCCAAGCTCCTCGACGCCGACGGGGTGCCACTCCGAGTCATCGAAGCCGGGTTCGCTCCAGCCGGCCATCTCCCTTCGGGCATCGTAGGACTCGCCCACGAGGAGGTCCGAGTAGAGAATCGGCCCGGTCGAGCTCTTCCAGGAGCCGTTGCTCGAGACGGTCTGCGTAGCGCCGTCTTCATACTCCACCATGACTTGTGCGAGGAGCTGCGGGCGAG
>CADDZK010000283.1 GCA_902812425.1 Actinomycetota bacterium | reverse complement strand
GGTAGAAGGGCATGAGTCCCCGCCCCGAGTTCTCCCCGATGGGCTGTGCGTTTGTGAGCGTGGCCCGGACCGGATCACCCAGAACCTCGGCCCGCTCCGGCGGGATCGTGGCTCCACGCTCCGTGAGCGCCCCGGTAAGTCGCCCGCCTGTAGCATCGGAGACGTTGTGGACGACCCCGGTCAAGATGGTCCTGACCGTAGTGGAGGGGAACGGTCCGGCCGAGAGGTTCGTCAGGATCTCCACGTGCGCAGCGTCGGGTGCGCCGGCCGATTCGGGGGCCTTCGCGCCCCTCGCAGGGTCGGCCTCCTCGGCCTGCTGGCGTACCGGATCCCCGAGGAGCGTCGCCTGCTGGGCAGGAATCACAGCGCCGGCCTGCGCCAGCGCGCCGGAGACCTTCGCTCCAGTCTTCTCCGAAGCCGAACCGACTATCCCCGAGTACACCTCCCTGACGGCCCCGAGCGTCGGGGGGTCCACAGCCGGATTGGTCAGCAACTCTATACGGGCTGGATCTGGCATCCCTGTGGTGGGGCTGGTGAGCCTCACCAGCCGCTCTGAGTAGTCTTCGGGTACTATGATCGCCGCCGCGTACTTGCCGGCGGCGAAGCCCTCTGTCGCCGCCTGGGCGCTCGGAACCTCGCTCCAGTGGATCACACCCTCCAACTTCTGCGAGGTGGCCGCCTCGACCACTCTCTCGCCGAGGTTGACTGGCTCTCCGTCTATGGTCGCGCCATCGTCCTCGTTGACAATAGCGACGGGTAGATCTGGTCCTTCTGCGAGCCGTGCCACCTCCCTGGAGTAGTCCTCAGGGATCACCAGCGCCCCGTAATACCTCCCCTCGGCGATGCCGCGCACGGCAGCAGCGCGGCTATCCAGGCGCGTCCACCGAACTTTGTCCCCGATCTCCTCACTCGTAGTAGCCCTCTCGACGACCTTCTTCCCGAGCTCCACGCGCCTACCCGCAAGGCTCGCCCCCTCATCCCGGTTGACTATCGCCACAGGAAGGTCGCGTGTGTTGCCTACAGGGTCCCTCGCAGCCCCGAAGTTGACCAGAAAGTAGAAGAAGGCAAGGATCGCTACCGCCATTAGCGGCGCCCATGCCTTCGAACTCGTAAGTATCTTCCCAACCATCTGCACGTTCTCCTCTCTGCCTTTCGGACTACTGTCCAGCTAGCTATATCTTATCCGATATATATCTTGCCAGATATAGTAGGGCTTCACGCGTGGTATATCAAGGCGGATATAGTAAAATCTTGGAGGAGAGTTCCCAAGGCCTTGGAGGATGGCAAATGAAGATGCGCGACTACGCGATCTTGGCATCGATCTCCCACGAGCCAAAGAGCGGCTATGACCTGGCGAAGTGGTTCGATCGGGTGGCAAGCCACTTCTGTCCGGCGGGCTACGGCAGCGTCTATCCGGCGCTCGCAAGGTTCGAACGCGAGGGCCTAGTAGAGTACGAGACTGTCCCGAGCGAGAAGGGCCCCGATCGCAAGGTCTACTCGATCACCGAAAAGGGGAAACGGGCTCTGGTCCGGTGGGCCAGCGAGCCTGCAGCGGACTCACAAACCCGTGATGAACAGCTGGTCAAGGCCTTGAGCTATGGGATGTTGCCTCCCGAGAGGGCGCTTGCGCTGCTTGAGGAGGCGCGAGAGCGCCACGCGAACAAGTTGGCCTACTTCGAGGAACGTGAAAGAAGACTCGAAGTCAGGCTGCGAGAGGGGAGCATCTCGGAGGAGGCTTATCTGGGAACGCTCTTGGTGCTAAGGCGCGGCATCAACGCCGAGCGGTGCTACGCCCAGTGGTGCGAGGAGGCCGAGAAGTTGGTCTCGCTGACAAAAGGATTGCGTGCCGAGGTACCGTAAGGTAGCTGCGCCGCACGCCTCGCGGCTAACCAACCTCAGTTGGCAAGAGAGGATCAGAACTTCTGAGAGTATACCGGCCGTCCAGTTGTCGTTGGTCTCCGAATAGTGCTCGTCAGGCGGCGCAGCGATGACGTCTAAGATCATCCCGCCTGCAAGCCGGGTCGCTCTCATGCCCTCCGGCTAATCCACCAGGGGCCTCGCCAGGCGCCCCAAATCCCGTGTCGGCTTACCCACTCCGCTGCCCTGCCACCGATCCTCGACAACGATGGCCACCTCGGCCTCTCCGGCCTCAGGCCGAGAACGCATCGCATGCCCCACGATTTCTTCTCCGACGACCGCGACTACTGAGCGTCCTCCGCGCCGATCCGCTTCCATCAGGAATTCCGTCATCCACTCGGGCACGTGCGGATAAGGAGTATGGAACCTGCGGTAGATGGTCTCCGGAGAGACCCGCGAGAACATGGCGCGAAGCCTTTCGTGGTCCTCCGCCAACAGGACCCGCACCCTTACCATCTCATCTCCCGGCAGGATCACCGGATCCACCGATCTCAGTTTGTCACTTCCCACTAAGTTTCCTGTTTCTCACCCTACGGAGCGGGCGCTGTGGCTGTGACGGTCTGAGATGCCCCAGGAGACGATGCGCCCAGGGTGGATGCGGATCAGAGGCCGCTCTTTGTCTACGGCGAGCTCTTCCGCATGAGCTATGAGCGAGCAAGAGCTGCCACCGAGCGACGCGGCGGAAGCGCAGCATGAGCGTACGAGAGACGACCACGGGCGCAATTCTCGTTACCGGGGCGACCGGCAACGTCGGCCGACAAGTCGTATCCCAGCTTAGGCACGCGGGTACTGTCGTTCGTGCAATGACCCGCAATCCCGGCTCCGCTAAACTGCCAGAGAATGTCGAGGTCGTTCGCGGTGACCTGTCCGACGCGGGCACCCTAGACGCGGCGCTGGACGCGGTCGAGTCCATGTTCCTGGTCTGGCCGTTTAACACCGCCGAGGCTGCGCCTGCGGTCCTCGATGTGGTCAAGAGACACGCGCGCCGCGTCGTCTACCTCTCTTCGATGAGCGTGCGCGATGACGTCGAGGAGCAGGCCGATCCGATCAGTGCGTTCCACGCCGAGATTGAGCGTCTGATCGAAGAGTCAGGGTTAGAGTGGACCTTCCTCCGATGCAGCGGATTGGCGACCAACACCTTGGGTTGGGCGGAGCAGATCCGCGCTGATGGCATCGTGCGCTGGACCTACGGGGAGGCGACCAGGTCGCTGATCCACGAGCGCGACGTCGCCGCCGTCGCGGTTCACGCGCTCACCGAAGTCGGGCACAGCGGAAGGAAGTACATCTTGACCGGACCCGAGGCGCTCACCCAAGTCGAGCAGGTATATGCCATCGGCGAGGCCATTGACCGTCCGCTGCGCTGGGAGGAGATCTCGCCGGAGGTCGCCCGGAAGCAGATGATCGCTGGGGGCTGGACGCCCTCGTTCGCGGATGGAGCACTCGACTACTGGGCGAAGTTGGTGGCAGAGCGGGAGCCGGTCACCCACGCGGTGGAACAGATCACAGGATCACCGGCGCGCACGTTCCGCCAGTGGGCGATCGACCACGCCAGCGATTTCAGCTGAACGCCCGCGGATAGGCTCGCCCTTCAGAGTCGATACGCCAGTTCTTGCCGCAGGCCGTATGACTGTCGGCAGGCTCGTCCTGCCGACAGTCGGTTCCTTTGTACTTTGTACGCCGCAACCTCCCCGCCCCAAAGTCGAGTGAAACCTATGAGCCGTGCGCACAGTCTAGTTCGCCGGTCACCGTCATTTGCTCGTAGTTATCGAAGCTGGCGCACCGGTTGTGAAAGTCGGGACGGTCAGCCATGATAGATCATCGTCCAGGACGGACCATGACAGGCATTCTAAAGAGTGCGTGAGCAATTCTACGGCGGAAGGCAATAGCAAGCGAAAGATAATCCGCTGCCTGAAATACTACGTCGCGTTAGTGACCCCTACTGGGTCTTCGGATCGGGTGCGGCGAGCCGCGCACCGACCGCGACAAACCAGGTGCCAGAGAATAGCACCTTGCCCGCACCGAGCTCCTCGGCCAGACCCTCGGCTGTGAAGTACCTCTTGTAGACCTCGTGGTGGGTGCCATCCGAGAGCAGGCGTTCCTGAGTTTCTTCCGGCTCCACTCCGTCGCGCAGCGCCGAATCGACTACGATAATCTCGTCGGCAACCCTACGTGCCTCCGCCAGGAATCGATCCCGCTCACCAGGGTTGAGATGACCATAGAAGTGACTGGTGAAGAGGCGTCCGAACGAGCCATCCTTAAAAGGTAAGGCCAGCCCGTCCCCCACAACGAAGCGTCCCCCGGGCACACGCCAGGCGGCGATCTCGATCATGCGTGCGCTCTGGTCGAGCCCGACTATCTTTCCCCGGAGAAACCGTGTGAGGAATCCCGTACCGCATGCCACATCTACGGTGCGCATCGGGGATAGGTCGGCTACGACACGCTCCACTTCCCAGAGCTCCTCTTCCCAGCCGGGGCGCTGGCGGCTGACATACAGGCCGGTGCCAAGATACCAGTCGTCGTACTCTGGGGCGCGCCGGTCATAGTACTCCTTCATGCTTTCCAAATCAGACATTCTAATCCCCTCTCTCTATCAGTCCAATGAGCAGGTCAATTGAATGATAGTCTGGCTGGGTTGGTGTGTCGGTTACAGCAGCACAAAACCTTTCCGAGGAAGCTATACTGCACCGCGAACATAGACCGGTCGGCCGACGACGCAACGTCTTACTTAAGCACGACGCGGTAAGCACAAAGCTTAAGAAGGGAGAGCCGTGGGAATCGAGCGCGCCGAATACGTGGCGCGCCAAGCGGCTGCCCGTAAGCTCGCCCGGGAGCGTGGATTTTCCGCTCTCGTTGCCTGGTCCCGCGGGGGTTCCACACAAGATCACTACGCTGACGTCTACTACCTAACCGGCTTCTACACCCACCAACCCTTCGTACCTGACGAGCCCGGGCGCTGGAGGGCGCATGGCCACACCGCCCTAGTACTCCCCGTGGAGGGGCCAAGCACTCTGCTGGTTGACGTTACTGAGTTTCAGGACCCCAAACCAACTGCTGACCGCGTCCGTTACACAGAGGACCTGGTCGAATCGCTCGCAACAATCGTGATGGATATGGTTCCGCCCGGCACCGACGTTGCGCTGCTTGGCGGAGAGGCGCTCGCCTGGAGATGGGGCCGCCAGCTCGGTACCTGTCTTCCTGAAAACCGCTTCGTCGAAACCGACGATCTCGCCGCGGAGATGCGTCTGATCAAGAGCGAGGCTGAGCTTGAGTTGCTACGTGCTGCAGGGGAAGTAGGAGCTGGAGCGGTCGATGCAGCCCTGAAGACCGCCATCCCTGGTGCCACTGAGGCCGAGGTCGCTATGGCGGCCATCTCGGAGATCGTTCGTGCGGGCGGGGCGCTCTACGGGCTGGGGCTCTCCTCGGGCCCGTGGGCTCACACGTTCAGCCCCTCTAC
>CADDZK010000282.1 GCA_902812425.1 Actinomycetota bacterium | reverse complement strand
CTCCAGGGACGCCTACGTGGCGATCGCGGCGCTCGCCGCCATCACGCTGGCGTTCGGCGTCACCTCGGGCATGGCCTGGCTCGTGCTGCCCACGGTGGCCATCGGCCTCTGGGCGACCGCCTTCGTCCGCCAGGTCGCCGCCGTCGCCGAACTCAGGGAGGCGAGGGAGGAGCTCGCGCGGCTCGCCGTCTCCGAAGAGAGGCTGCGCTTCGCCCGGGATCTGCACGACCTCCTCGGCCACAGCCTCTCCCTCATCACGCTCAAGAGCGAGCTGGCCGGACGGCTCTTGCCAGAGGCTCCGGAGAAGGCGGCCACGGAAGTCAGAGATATCGAGGGCGTCGCGCGTCAGGCCCTGCGCGAGGTACGCGAGGCCGTCGCCGGCTACAGGCGGCCCACGCTCGATGAGGAGCTCGCCGGCGCCCGAGAGATGCTCGAGGCGGCCGGCATAGACTGCAGGATAGAGAAGGCGACCGGCGTCCTGCCAGGCGCGCCGGACGCCGTCCTCGCCTGGGCGGTGCGTGAGGGGACGACGAACGTGATCCGGCACAGCCGCGCAGGACTGTGCAGGATAGTTCTCGGACGCGAAGGGGAGGAGATCTTCGCCGAGATAACCGACGACGGAAAGGGCGAAGGAGGAGCCTCGGGCAGCGGTCTCTCGGGCCTCGCCGAGCGCGTCGCCGGCCTCGCAGGCGAGGTCGAGGCAGGCCCACTGCCGGGTGGCGGCTTCCGTCTGCGGGTCAGCCTGCCGGCGAGAAGCACCGCGACATCCTCCGCAGGACCGAGGCTCGAAGACGGCGGCTCCGCCGGTGAGGACGGGCGATGATGAGCGTTCGCGTTCTCCTTGCGGAGGATCAGGCGATGGTGCGCGGCGCGCTCTCGGCGCTGCTCTCCCTGGAGGAGGACATCGAGATCGTCGCCGAGGCCTCACGCGGAGACGAGGTGCTCCCCGCCGCCCTGGAGAGCCTCCCCGACGTGGCGCTCCTCGACATAGAGATGCCTGGCGGGGACGGGCTGGAGGCCGCGGCGATCCTGCACGAGCGGCTACCTTCTTGCAGGGTAGTCATCCTGACGACCTTCGGGCGCGCCGGTTACCTCAGGCGCGCCATGGAGAGCGGCGCGGTCGGGTTCCTGCTCAAGGACGCCCCCGCCTCCGAGCTGGCGAAGGCCATCCACGGGGCCATGAAAGGCGAGCGGGTGGTCGACCCGGCCCTGGCCGCCGCAGCCCTGAGCGAGGGAGACAGCCCGCTCACGGAGCGCGAGCGCGAAGTCCTTGCGGCTTCCGAGGGCGGGGCGACGATAGAAGACGTGGCGGCCAGACTCTATCTCTCTGAAGGCACCGTGCGCAACTACCTCTCGACGGCCATCAAGAAGCTGGGGGCGCGCAACCGCATCGAGGCCGCGCGCCTCGCCGAGAGAAAGGGCTGGCTGTAGGACCAGGGCGCTAGAGCAGCCCTTTACTTCTCCTTCACGTACGTGCCGGGGGCGTCCTCTATCGGCGGATAGTTCTCGCTGCCCATCTCAGGGGGATCCACCTTCTTGCCCGAGTGATCTTCGAGCCAGTTGGTCCAGTCCTCCCACCATGAGCCCTCGTGCTCCTTGGCCTTCTCGCGCCAGGCTGCGGCGGTATCGAAGGCGCCGCCGTTCTCGGTCGCCCAGTAGCGGCCCTTGCCCTTGGATGGAGGGTTGATCATGCCCGCTATGTGCCCCGAGTTGGCGAGGGTGAAGCGGGTCGTGCCGCCTGTGAGCTTGGAGATCTTCCACGCAGAGGCCCAGGGTACGATGTGGTCCTTCTCCGCCCCGACGGCGTAGATGTCGCCCTCGATCTTGCTCAGGTCTATTGGCCGGCCCTTTATCTTCACCTTGCCCGGCTCCACGAGGTTGTTCTCCAGGTAGGTGTTGCGCAGGTAGAAGCTGTGGGCGTCGCGCGCCATGCGCGTACCGTCCGAGTTCCAGTACAGCAGGTCGAAGGCGGGTGGTTTCTGGCCGAGAAGGTAGTTGTTGACGACGTTGGACCAGATCAGGTCGTTCGAGCGGAGCAAATTGAACATGTTGGCCATCTTGCGGTTGTCGAGGTAGCCGCGCTCGAGCATCTGCTGCTCCATAAACTCTATCTGCGGCTCGTCGATAAAGACCTCGGTGTCTCCCACCTCTGTGAAGTCCTGCAACGCGACCATGAACGTCGGCGGCCCGAAGGGGTTCTCGTCGTCCCCCGCAGCGAGCCACGAGAGCGCGACGGCAAGGAGCGTCCCCCCGACGCAGTAGCCTACCGGGTTGACCTTCTCTGCGCCCGTGATGTCCCTGACGGCCTCGGCGGCGGCGAGCGGGCCCTCCGTCATGTAGTCCTCGAACTTGGTGTCCTCCATCGAGGCGTCGGGGTTCTTCCAGGAGATCATGAACACCGTGTAGCCCTGGTCCACGAGGTACTTGACGAAGCTGTTCTTGGGCTGCAGGTCGAGGATGTAGTACTTGTTGATCCAGGGCGGTATGAACATGACGGGCGTCTCGTAGACCTGCTCGGTCGTCGGCTCGTACTGGATGAGCTCTATGAGCTTGTTGCGGTAGACGACCTTGCCTGGCGTTATAGCCAGGTTCTCACCGGGCTGGAAAGCATTGGCATCGGTCATGCTCATCCGGCCCTCTTGCAGGTCCGCGAGCAGGTTGCGAGCGCCCTCGGCGAGGCTCGCGCCACCCGTCTCGAAGGCCCGCTTGAGGGCCGCCGGGTTGGTGAGCAGGTAGTTTACCGGCGCCATCGCGTCCACGAACTGCTTGAGGTGGAACTTGAGGCGCCGCTGCTCGGCGGTGTCCTCGCCGTCGGTCTCCTCAGCCTCGTTGAGCAGGTACTCGGAGGCGAGCAAATACGACTCCTTGAGCGTCTGGTAGAAGGGGTTCTGCTCCCAGTCTGGCGCGGAGAATCGCTTGTCGGGGCGCCCCTCCTCTTCCTCCTGCGGCGTCTGGAGGCCCCAGAAACGGTTCGCGGCCTCCTGCCAGGTGCGCATCGTCGCGCCGAAGAGCTTGGCGTTGAAGTCCGTAGCACGTTCCATGGCGCGCGCAGGGTCTGACATCTCGCGCGCCCATAGGGTCTGGAGGGCGCGTGTGATCTCGACCCAGTTGATGGGCAGAACGTTCTGCACGGGATTGGCGTCCCAGAGCTTCTCGACGGTCGAGAGCAAGGGGTCGTTCCTTATGGCCCCCTCGGGCAACTCGGAGGCCTCCTCCGCAGTCCTGACGCCGGGCGCCATGAGCCAGGGTACGCTCGCGCCCGGTGTCGCCGTCATCGGGCCCATGTTCGCCCGCATCCACTGTGTCCACACGTCGAACGGCGCCATCGGTGCCTGAGTATCTGAACCGCCGTTGCCGGTCTTGCCTTCGCTCATCGAACGTTCCTCCTCGGAGAGATTTGCCGGACAGCTCAAACCGCCCGTCTGTGTTTCGCCGCATTATTCTACCCATTTTGCCGGTGGTCCTAAAATGGCCGGCGAGAGATCTCAGAAGATGCTGTCCCACACCCTCCCCGGCAAACGGCCGACGTATCGCGGTACACCCGCGATCCAACCCCTCACCTTCTCCGGCCACCCCGCGCCCCGCCCGTCCGTACCACTCTTGCGGGGTCTGCGAGGTTTGAGGAAGGAGACGACCTCCCTGTTTACGTCGGCGAACCGCTCGATAAAGACGAGGTGCCCCGCGTTATCGAGGACCCGCAGCTTGGCGCCAGGGATGGCCCCGGCGAGGGCCGCCGCGTTCGCGACAGGCACGTAGCGGTCCTCCGAACCGTGGATCACGAGCGTGGGCGAGGTTATGTGCCCGACGTCACGGGAGAGGTCGAAGCCGGCGCCGGCCCTCGCCTGCTCGTAGTAGGCGGCCCCAGAGGGCGAGTCCGCGAGACGCCAGCGTACGATCTGCTCGAACTCATCTGCGTGCTCGGCGCGGTAGACCTCGGAGGTCGCCGTCTCGAGACCCCGCCTGACGGCCCCCTCGGGGCTGAAGGAACTCCATCCCAGCATGTCCGCCAGCGCCCCCGGGGAGATCGACTCGGGCCCCCTGCCACCGTAGCTGGTGCACACGAGAACCAACCTGTCGACCAGGTCGGGCCTGAGGAGCGCCAGCTCCTGCGCCACGAAGCCGCCGAGCGAGGTCCCGAGCACGTGAGCCTTCTTTACGCCGAGGTGATCTAGTAGCACCACCACGTCCCCCACAAGGTCGCCCACGCCGTTATCGAGCCTCCGCTCACCCCTCACGTCGAAGGTGATGGTGCGAAAGTGCCGCGAGAAGGCAGGAACCTGCTTGAACCAGCCCCAGCGACCGAAGCCCAGCCCGCTTATCAGGACGAGGGGCGGTCCCTCCCCGTTTATGTCGTAGTCGATGCTGGTACTCTCGGTGATCGTCACGGGCATCCGCTACTCACCTCCCTCTCCAGCGGGAGAACACGTAAGTTCTCCTGACTCTTATATCGGAACCTCTTCGAACGATAAGTGCGTTTCGCATGTAAGTGCGGAACGTAGATATTGTAGAGGGCCTGTTAAGATGAGCAAGGCAGGTACGTGAAAGGCATCACCGGAGGATTGACCGGGTCGTCGCCAGAACCTATGCTTGCCCTGGAAGAGTTGGAGTGTGGAGGAGCCTGAGGATATGGCCGTCACGTCGGAGGGGGTGCACAGGGAGCGGGAGCCTGTGGATCTCATAAACGCGAGCAGATTGCTCTCGGATGAGGAGAGGGGGATCAGAGACAGGGTTCGCGAGTTCGTGGACCGCGAGGTCATCCCGACTGCGGCGGATTACTGGGACAGGGCCCAGTTCCCGTTCGAGTTGCTCTCCGGGCTAGGAGAGCTCGGCCTCATGGGCGGGACCTTCTCGGAGGAATACGGTTGTGCAGGATGGAACAACGTCGCCTACGGCCTCGCCATAGCGGAGCTTGCGCGCGGGTCTGGGAGCCTGGCTACGTTCTTGCACGTCCAGAGCGGGCTCGCGATGACGGCGATCCACGAGCTCGGCTCGGAGGAGCACAGACGGCGCTGGCTGCCATCGATGGCGAAGTGCGAGAAGATCGGCTGCTTCGGCCTCACGGAGCCCGAGGCCGGGAGCGACCCAGGCTCCCTGAGCACCACCGCCGTCGAGAAGGACGGCGGCTACGTCTTGAACGGGGAGAAGAAGTGGATCGGCAACGCCTCCTTCTCGGACGTGGCTGTAATCTGGGCCAGGACCGACGACGGTAAAATCTCTGGCTTCCTCGTCGAGTCGGACAACCCTGGCTTCAACGCTGACGTCCTCCCCCGCAAGGCCTCCCAGCGTGCAGCCTGGCAGACGCACATCACGCTCGAAGATTGCCACGTACCCGAGAGCGCGAGGTTGCCGAAAGCAAACGGCCTCGGCTCTACACTCTCTATTC
>CADDZK010000281.1 GCA_902812425.1 Actinomycetota bacterium | reverse complement strand
CGTGCTCAGCGTGCGTGATGGGAAGGTCACGAGGTTCCAGGAATATGCGGACACCGCCGCCCTTGCCGATGCTTTTCGCGAAGGCTGAAATAGCCGAGTAGAGTCCCCTCTAATCGCGAGTATGTCTCAGCCGGAGCGTCGCAGCCCCGACCCCTCCTCGCTCTTGTCCTCATTCACCGTACGTCTTGGAAGGAGTCTTCTCGGAAATCCGTATACGAGGATCTGTATAACCCTATCCTTATGAGGGAGAAGCGTGCCTTCAAGATCCCCTGACATGTGGGAAGCGTGCATAAAGATTCGCCCTGCTGGATGTCGCACGTCCGGGGTGAGGGTCACTCATCTTCCGCCTTTCAGAGCAACCCCGAGAGCTTAGGCGGTGGGACGCCTGTCCATGGACCTTCCGACAGAGAGATGTGCCCGCTATGCGCTCGTGGTGTGGTGCCTAGTATCGTTTCCGCCATCTAGCGCGTGCGTCACTGCTTGCTCGACAGTCATCGCTCTCCCCGCAGCCAGCGCCTCCTTGAAGGTTTGCTCACCTAGTTGGTTACGCGCAGCAGCCAGATCATCACTGTATTCGAGCGAACCGCTAGGATCGAGCACAGCGCCGAGGGATTCCAGCAACCTCTGCGCTGCCCCAAAGAGGCGAGCCGCTCGTGCAGCGTCTCCGGCCGAGCAGATCACTCCTGCCAGCGCCGTTAGACAGAAGGCCATGTGGGATCTGTTGTCAAGCTTCCGGCTGAGAACCAGGCTATCCCGACACAACCCTAGAGAGAGTGTGTCCTTTCCCTGCGTGCGTGCTACCCGCCCAAGTTCGAGGAGCGCCTCTGCAACGCCGCGTGAGTCATCCAACTCCCTGAACACCACCAGGCTCTCCTTCAGCAGCGTATTCGAGCGGGCTGTGTCTCCCCGCATGTGTGCAGCACGCCCCAGGTAGAGCAGTGACAGGGCGATTCCCTCCGCGTCTTCAAGATCTCGGGAGAGATCCAAAGCAGTTTGGAACTTGGCCGTCGCGTGGTCAACAGCACCCTCGAAGAGAGCCACGTCCCCGAGTACGAGGAGTGCCCGGGCGATTCCCCACTCGCTTCCCCGCTGGCGGAATAATGCTAGGCTCTCTTCGACGAGGGTTGCTCCCCGCTTCCGGTCTCCTTGCGAAACGGCGGTACGCCCCAGGAAGAGGAGAGCGAAGGCGACTCCCGCATCGTCTCCCAAGTCCCGATATAGGGTAAGGCTTTCCCTCAGCAGCGCGTAACCTCGCCTAAGCTCTCCCTGGAACCAGGCGAGCCGCCCGGCGCCGACTAGCACCTTGGCACGCGCAGCCGTGGCCTCGCTAGACCGCTCCAGTGCGCGCTGCAGCCATATGCGGGCCTCGCTGTGGTGTTCGCGGACGTACCAGAAGTGCGAAAGAGCGCTGGTTAGCTGCAGGCCCATTTCCGGATCACCTTGGGAGGTGAGGCTCCACGACAGGGCAGCCCGTAGGTTGTCGTGCTCTCTCTCAAGGCGGTCAAGCCATACTCTCTGCAGTGGTCCCTGCGACGCTCGCTCTTCCTCCTCCGCCAGCTTCAGGAAGTAGGTGGCGTGCCGCCGTCGTGACTTCTCGAGCTCCCCACTCTCCTCAAGCCTCTCCAGCGCGTACTCGCGCACCGTCTCTAGCATCGTGAATCGAGGCTCGTGCTGAATGTTAGTTTGCTGCACAAGACTCTTGTCCACCAGCGCGGACACGTGCTCCAACACCTCCGCCTCGTCGCCGACGTCGCATACAGATTCCGCGGCCTCCAGGGTCCAGCCCCCCACGAACACGGCGAGGTGTGCGAACAGCGAACGCTCAGAGAGGCTCAGCAAATCGTAGCTCCAGTCCAGAGTCGCCCTGAGCGTCAGCTGCCTATCCGGCAGATCCTGCGCTCCGCTCGTCAAAAGCCCGAGCCGGTTGCCCAGCCGCATGAGCATGGCCTCTGGGGACAACACCTTGGCGCGCGATGCGGCAAGCTCCATGGCCAGGGGAAGCCCATCCAGCCTTCGGCAGAGCTCGATCACTGCGGCCGCATTCTCGGTCGTGATCGCGAATTGCGCGTTCGCAGCTTGCGCCCGCTGCATGAAAAGGCGTATGCCCTCGTAGCGGCCCAGTTGCTCTGGTAACGGTCGATCCCCAGCCGAGGGTAACGTTAGCGGCGGCACCTCGTAGTTGTGTTCACCCTGGAGACGTAGCACCACCCGGCTGGTCACGAGCACCTTCAAGCGCGGACAGGTGGCAAGGAGTTGCGCTATCGGCGGGCCTGCTTCCACTAATCGCTCGAAATTGTCCAGTACGAGGAGCAGTTGCCTGTCCCGCAAGTACCTCTCCAACACCTCAGCCACGCTCTTTCCCGCCTCCTGCTTGACTTGGAGCGCCTGAGCGAGGGCCGATGGGACAAGGGTTGGATCGCTGATGGGGACGAGCGCGACGAAGCATACACCTTCTGCAAATTGGTCGAGGACCTGCTTTGCCACCTCGAGGCCGAGCCGAGTCTTGCCGACCCCGCCGGGACCCGTGAGCGTCAGCAAACGCACCTCCGGACGCAGCAACTTCTGTCGCACCTCCTCCACTTCTCGGTCCCTACCGATGAAAGGAGTGAGCGGCGAGGGGAGGACAGCAGGCTGGGCGATGTGAGCGGTGGCGTGGAGGGCGGGCTGACGTGCTGCCCTCTCGAAACGGATACGGTCTGATTGAGACAGCCCCAGTGCCTCGGCGAGATTGCGCATAGTATGTCTATGGGGTCGGCGGCGCTCCCCGCGTTCGAGGAGACTTATGGTATCTACGCTCAACCCGGCGCGCTCAGCTAGATCCTCTTGCGTCAGACCTGCGGCATCTCGGTGTTGCCGCAGAAGATCGCCAAAGGCCAGATGCTCGCTGGCGTTCACTACTCGTTCTCCCTCGCGTGCATGCTCAGGGACTCTCGCAAACCCGAGATCCTGCTGGTGCGGGCGCCATGATAGCACGCTCGCCGGCCTCCCAGATATTGTCGGTGTCCAGGATTGTCCGGGTAATTGTCCGGTTTGTCAGTGGGAAGGAGCAAGCAGCGGGCGCATTATGAAGGACGGTAAGTACAGGGCAAGCGTCCAACGGTGTAAGGGCTACAGAAAGGAGGGCAAGAATATGTCGGCGGAGGAGAGTAAGGCCACCATGCGCCGGTATTTCGGCATCTTTGAGCAAGGCAACATCGACCTTCTCGATGAGTTACTCGCAGCCGAATATGTCAACCACAGCCCCGCAACCCCTGATCTGCCTATCGGCCCTGAAGGGGTCAAGGGGGTCGTGGCCATGTTCCGAAGCGGCATACCTGATCTCAGGGTCGTTGTAGAGGATATGATCGCTGAGGGCGACAAGGTGGCGACTCGCTACACGCTGGAAGGTACCCACGAGGGCGAGCTCTTTGGCGTGCCGCCCACGGGCCAGCGGCTGAGCGTCAAGAGCATTTCGATGGAGAGAGTGTCGGACGGTAAGATCCAGGAACATTGGCGCATCACCGACAGCCTGGACATGATGCAGCAGTTGGGGGTAGTCCCCATGCCGGAGCATGCATAACGAGCGCTTGACTGACGGGTAGGAACCTGACTGTCTTGCAGCAGAATTGGACTGAAGATCTCCCTGAAGGTAGTGCCGTCAGGGAGATCCTGGAGAGTCGAAAGATCCGTGGGGCCTGTGCGTGCTACCCTCTTGCGAGCTAGAGCGCTACGCACACCTCCACTTCATTACTCGGTCCGACTAGTGCGTAGAACGTCACGTTTCGCATTGTCCCAGCTGGCTTCCACCCACCTGAAGGCGGTAGAACCCGTCCGCGTCGGTGCCTGTTCAAGCAACCCCTTGATTCCCGACTACCTATTTGTGGCTTCGAGGGTCGCTGGTTTGAGCCCCTCAGCCACCCCACTATCTGCAGGATATACAGGCACTTTGGCTCTGTGGCCAATCCACATCCTGCGTATCATTATCTGAATGATTGACGAGCAGATCGCACCTGTCGACTGATTTAGATTGCGCGATCTAGCTACGTCATGGATGAGGACAGGAGTGCCTATGAAGTCGAAGCTCTTACCAAGCGCGGGTTGTGCAGAAAGCTTACTTATAGCGTACGAGTCATCCGGGTGGTCACCTGCTCTGGAGGCTAAGTTCAATGTGTAGGAACATCAAGACTCTTTTCAACTTTGAACCACCGGCAACCGATGAGGAGATAGAGGCTGCTTCGCTGCAGTACGTGAGGAAAATATCCGGCTTCAACAAGCCGTCCAAGACAAACGAGGCAGCCTTCTACTCCGCAGTCGAAGAGATCGCGAGAATCTCGGAGCGGTTGCTCGCTTCGCTCGAAACCACGTCATCACCAAAGGACCGAGAGGAAGAGGCGGCCAAGGCCAGAGCGCGCTCAGCCCTACGCTTCGGCGGGTGATCAAAGCTGGGATCTACTCCGAGTAACTGAGAAGGAGCGTTGGTGGAAGTTCGCCTGGGATAGATCCTCGGAAGTAAGCTAAAGATAGCTCATTTGGGGGATGTGCTACGGCCCTCTTCAATACTACAATCAAATCATCGTTAAGCCGGACGCCTCCTTAACCTTCCCCCTCCTAGGATTGGCAGCCCGGCTTTTCTATTGGCGGCGCACTACCGTGTACCTAAGAAACCGAGAATACCTCACCGTAGGAAACACTCGTTGGTGGCCCCGGCCCATCTGGACCGGGATTTGCACCTTACCCTAGAATGAGGTCATGAAATATGAAGATCCTTTCGAGTGGACACCACAAAGTGAAGCGTGGGTGGAAGCTGCTGGGTGGATTGCCGAAGAAAAGAGAGCGAGGCTCCGCGGTGACGCCACAGAGGAAGCCTTCGCCCGCCTCGCGTTCCAACTCTGCATGCAACAGGCCGCAGAAACCGACGCTCACTAGGGTCGGGGCAGCACGAACTTCGCCATGACGGAGTTCTAGGAAGTTCGTGAGGTTCACCTGCGCCTAAGGATCGCGTAGGTCAGGATGCCCGACCCCAGCAGCACCGTGGCTGCCGGCAGAAGGATGGCAGGGCCACCGCTCTCCGGAATGCCAGCCTGAGTGCCAGAGGTGGTCGTCTCTGCCATGGTGCTGCCAGTGATGGCGTAATCAACGTAGGTCTGTAGATTCGTGGTGCCGTCCCGAGCCCACGCAATCGGCGCCAGGATTAACATCGCTAGAAGAGCGGCCGTAGCCAGAAAGATCGCTCTCTTCACCAGTCCTCCTTCTCTTGGCATGTGTCTGTTGCTACTAGCACCTCGAAGCATGCCACACAACGAATCCTGGCGCATCCTTACGGAGGGTTATTCATCCGAGTTGCCTAGAAGCGGTGTTCTCGAAAGCTGATCTGGAATTCATTCGTAATTCATCGATGCTTGCTACCGTGGTAGCGTCCTACAACCCTAGGCGGAGCTGACGAGTTTCGCCTTCTACACAAGGGAGGTTGCG
>CADDZK010000280.1 GCA_902812425.1 Actinomycetota bacterium | reverse complement strand
ACTGCTTGACATCCCTGATCGTCTCCGGCGTTACGCCCGGCGACTCCGCACTCCCGCCGACCGCGGCAGGGAGCACCCCGTCGTAGCAAAGCGCCCTCCTCATGGACTTCTCGCTCGGCCACGCCCCGACCACCCATATGGGGATGCGCGGCCTCTGGAGAGGAGGCGGCCTGAAAGTCATCTCCTCGAGCCTGTAGTGCTCGCCCTCGTAAGAGAACGGCTCCCCACTCCATAACCCCGTGAGTATCTCAAGGCTCTCGTCGAGCAGTCGCGCCCGGACCCTCCTGTCGGTCGGCTCCCCCACCTTCGAGAAACCACCGTCGTCGAGAGCCCCGAGGCCTACAGGCAGAACGAGACGTCCACCGGACAGATGGTCGAGGGAGACCGTCTCGCGGGCTAGCTTCCACGGCCTCCTCCGCGCAGGCGGCGTCAGTATGGCCCCGATCCGTACCCTCTCCGTTCGCATCGCCATCGCGGCCATCACCACCCACGGATCGTATGTCTCCATCTCTCCGACGCAGATGCCGTCCCAGTAGAAGGCGCCGTCCCAACCCGCCTCCTCCACCTCACTCGCAAGCTCCGCCACGACGCGAGGACTACCCGTGGGGATCAAGAACCCGTAGCGCAAGCGTGCCTCCTCTCCTCGATCCTGCACCCATTAACGAGTATATGGGACCTCCACATACGCCCCAACCACCGAACGAAGCACCCGACGAAGGTCGCTGTACATCTGACCCCTATATAGGGTAGGGGGGTATGGTAAACTGCTGTGCACAGACTTCGAGAAAGAGGTTCGGTCTTTTGGGTGAAGAGTTGCGAAAAATTTCGCTTCCGGTAACGGGAATGAGTTGTGCTACGTGTGCGCGGCGGGTCGAGAAGGAGCTCTCGGCGACTGAGGGGGTCTCGGCGGCGAGCGTGAACCTCGCTGTGGAGAGGGCGACGGTCGAGTACGACCCTGACACTGTGGGGCCTGAGGCTTTGATCCGGTCGGTCGAAGACGCGGGGTACGGCGTCGAGAAGCGTGAGGCTGGCTTCGGCGTGACGGGTATGAGTTGCGCGAGCTGCGTCGGGCGCGTCGAGAAGGCGCTACGGAGGGTTCCCGGCGTGCTTGACGCGAACGTCAACCTCGCCACCGAGAGGGCCACCGTCGAGTATCTGGCCGGTTCTGCAGAGAGGCGGGCCTTCGAGCGGGCCGTCGAGGGGGCGGGGTACGGCGTCGTCAGGGAAGAAGGGTCCGATGAGGATGCGCGCGGGCACGAGTACGGGCGGCTGCGGGGGCAGTTTCTACTCGCTGCGGCGCTCACGGTGCTCGTCCTGATCGGGAGTCTTCCCATGATGCTAGGGCTCATGGCTCCTGCGCGGTGGCTCAACTTCGTGTTGCTCGCGCTCGCGACGCCGGTTCAGTTCTGGGCCGGGTGGCGATTCTACAGGGGCGCGTGGGGGGCCCTCAAGCACGGACAGGCCAACATGAACACCCTCGTCGCCGTCGGGACGAGCGCGGCCTACCTGTACAGCGTCGCCGCGACGCTCGCGCCGGGGCTCTTCGAGGGGCGGGCCGACGTGTACTTCGACACCTCCTCGCTCATCGTGACCCTCATCCTCCTCGGAAGATTGCTCGAGGCACGTGCCCGCGGGAGAACAGGTGAGGCCATAAAGAAACTCGCCGGTCTACGGGCGAAGACGGCGCGCGTCGTGCGGGAGGGCGAGGAGTTAGACATGCCCGTAGAGGAGGTCGAGGTAGGGGACGAGGTCGTCGTGCGGCCGGGGGAGAAGGTGCCTGTGGACGGGGTCGTCGTCGGCGGGGAGTCGGCCCTCGATGAGGCCATGATCTCCGGCGAGCCCATGCCCGTCGCCAAGCGTGAGGGCGACGAGGTTATCGGGGCCACGATAAACAGGACGGGGACGTTTCGTTTCAGGGCCACGAAGGTCGGAAGGGACACCGTGCTCGCCCAGATCATGCGCATGGTCGAGGAGGCACAGGGCTCGAAGGCCCCGATACAGCGCCTCGCTGATAGGATCAGCGGCATCTTCGTCCCGGTCGTGATGGTGCTCGCAACTCTCACCTTCCTCGTCTGGCTCGTCTTCGGGCCCGAGCCCGCGTTCACGCTCGCGCTTTTGAACTTCGTGGCCGTCCTCATCATCGCCTGCCCGTGTGCGATGGGCCTCGCGACGCCGACCTCCATAATGGTCGGGACGGGACGCGGCGCCGAACGCGGCATCCTGGTGAAGGGCGGCGAGGCGCTCGAGGCGGCGCACCGCCTCACCACCGTCGTCCTCGACAAGACGGGCACGCTCACGAAGGGAGAGCCGCGCCTCACCGATGTGATCCCTGCAAACGGCATTACGAGAGACGAGATATTGCGCCTCGCCGCCTCAGCCGAGCGCGGGAGCGAGCACCCGCTCGGGGAGGCCATCGTCGCAGGGGCAAGGCACCTCGGCCTCGCCGAACCCGAGGATTTCGACGCCCCCACGGGGCGCGGCGTGCGGGCGATCGTCGAAGGCAGGAGAGTCCTCGTCGGGAGCCGCACGCTGATGGACGAGTACGGCATCTCCGAGGACGGGCTCGCGCCGGCTCTCGAACGCTTGTCGGGCGAAGGCAAGACACCCGTGCTCGTCGCCGTAGATGGCGAGCCTGCCGGTATCGTCGCGGTCGCAGACACGGTTAGGGAGGAGTCGCGGGAGGCAGTGGAGGCACTCAAGAAAATGGGGCTCAAGGTGGCCATGATCACGGGCGACAACGAGCACAGTGCCCACGCCGTCGCGCGGACGCTCGGCATCGAGCGCGTACTGGCCGAGGTACTTCCCGAGCAGAAATCCGGCGAAGTAAAGAAACTGCAGGCCGAGGGCGAGGTCGTCGCAATGGTCGGGGACGGCATCAACGACGCGCCTGCGCTCGCCAAGGCCGACGTCGGCATCGCCATCGGGACGGGTACCGACGTGGCGATGGAGGCGGCGGACCTCACGCTCATCTCGGGCGACGTGCGCGGGGTCGGGAGGGCGATCAGGCTCTCCAGGGCGACCATGAGGAACATCAGGCAGAACCTTTTCTGGGCTTTCGCCTACAACGTCGTGCTCATCCCTGTCGCTGCCGGAGCGCTCTACCCATTCTTCGGCGAGGCAGGGTTTTTGAATCCCGTCTTCGCGGCGGCGGCGATGGCGCTCTCGTCCGTGACCGTGGTATCGAACGCCCTGCGGCTGCGCCGGGCGGGATTGGATTAGGAGGACGATATGACAGAGGCACAGAACATACCTTCGGAGCACGGGTACATCAGAGAGGGGGACAAGGAGAAGCTCCAGAACCGTCTCAGGCGGATAGAGGGGCAGGTGCGTGGGATCCAGCGCATGGTAGATGAAGAGGCGTACTGCGTTGACATCCTCACCCAGATCAGCAGCGTCGTCTCGGCCTCCGAGAAGGTGGCAACCATCCTGCTCAAGGACCACGTCGAGCACTGCGTGCGCGAGTCCATCGAGAAGGGCGAAGGCGCTGACGAGAAGATCGAAGAGCTCACCGCAGCCGTCGAGCGGTTCCTGCGGGTCTAGAGAGGAAAATATGACCCAGAGCAGTTCTCTCAACCGGACGGCCTTCAGTGCGACGCTCCACTGTCTGACGGGATGTTCCATCGGTGAGGTGCTGGGGATGGTTATAGGGAGCGCGCTCGGGTGGGGCAACTTCGCCATCATCGTACTCGCGATAGTGCTGGCTTTCTTCTTCGGCTACGGGTTGACGATGTTGCCGCTCTTGCGTTCGGGCATGGCGCTCGGCGCTGTATTGCCGCTTGCCTTCGCCTCGGACACGCTCTCGATCACGGTCATGGAGATAGTGGACAACCTCATCATCGTCGTGATCCCCGGCGCGATGGACGCGGGGCTCGGCAGCCTTCTGTTCTGGGGGAGCCTCGCCCTGGCGCTAGCGGTCGCGTTCGTCGCGGCGTTCCCCGTCAACAGGCACTTGATCTCCCGCGGCAAAGGCCACGCCGTCGTCCACCAGCACCACGGGCATCATTAAAGTGGTTTTGCGGAAGATCGTTACTTCCGCAAAACCGTTCTAGCGTCGGCGACGGAGGAGCCAGACAAGGACGACGAGCACGCCGGCGCCGACGAGCACCGGCGTCGCCCGCTTGAGGATCGCCTCCTGGCTTGCGGCACCGATGTCGAATGCTTCCGGCTCCTCGCGCTCGCGCCGGGGAGCCTGCTGCGCGGAGGGCTGTTCTCTCTGGGCGCTCTCTGTACCCTCCGAGGTAGCCGCCCCCGAGACCACGGCACCCTCGACCGGGCCTCCGGCCATGACTGAAGGGTCTTCGCTGCTTATGATCCTGCCCGCTGTGCCGCCGACCGCGGCGGCCGGGGGTGTCTCTCCCTGCTGTGAGCCGTCGCGCGAGCCGTTCTCCTCGCCGGTCGGTTCTGAGGCTGCCGCGGCCCCCTCGCCGGGTCCGCCTGTGATCTCCTCCTCCAGGCAGGAGGCGAACTGGCCAAGCATCTTCGTCGCCACGTCCTGGGCGATGCCGCGCCCGAACTGGGCCGCGCGTCCCGTGAGCTTCATATCCGTCTCGACGCTCACCTTGGTGCCTTCGCCCTCTTCCTGCAGGGTCGAGGTGATGGTCGCCGAGGCCGTGCCCTGGCCGCGCGCGTCGCGGCCCGTGGCCTGCAGGACGGCGCGGTGGTTCTCCTCGTCGACCTCCTCGAACTTCACGGTGCCCTTGTAGTTGGCGGTGATCGGCCCGATCTTCACCTTCATCGTACCGTCGTACTCGCCGTCGCCCT
This sequence comes from Actinomycetota bacterium, assembly GCA_902812425.1. Classification (GTDB taxonomy): domain Bacteria; phylum Actinomycetota; class Rubrobacteria; order Rubrobacterales; family Rubrobacteraceae; genus Rubrobacter_D. The sequence goes on along the minus strand of CADDZK010000280.1, from coordinate 754 downwards.
TCTCCTCCTGGATGGCCGCCCCAGGGAGGCATGGGGCGATCCTCTCCAGGTTCAGCATGGTATCCCAGGCCTGCTGGATCGGAGCGCCCACCGTGAACTCGTTGTTGATCTTCATAGAACCTCCTCCTAAGGAGTCGCGGTTGTACGTCGTGTCAGTTGCGACCCTCTACAGGTTGCCCCGCCATCTTATAGCCGCCCACAGCCCCGTGCATCTCCTCCAGACGCACAAGGTCCTCCCTCGTGTCCACGTCCGCAGGGTCTCCGGTACCTTCACAAGGTACCCCGACCACGAGCTCGGGGTGCCGCAGCAGTACGGATCTCGCACCCTCGTCTCCTGCCAGCTCCGCTTCGAGCAGCGGCCATATCTCCCGTGAGAACAGAACGGGGTTGCGCCACTTTCCTCCGTACGTCGCCACCGCCACCTTCGCCCCCTTCGCGAAAGCCGCGACGAGCCGCTCCACGGCCTCGGCCCCGACGAGCGGCTGGTCCCCGAGCAGCACCACCGCGGCCCGAACCTCAGGCCCGAGAGCCGCAAGGCCCGCCCGCACAGAGGTGGACTGGCCGCCTCGCCAGTCAGGGTTCTCTACGATGCGGACGCCGTAGGGCGCGCAGACCTCGCGTAGCCTCCCGGCGTCGTCCCCGACGACCACGACGCTCTCGCCCACCGGGGCATCTCTCAGCGAGGCGAGGGAGGCTCCGATCAGGGGCCTCCCCCTGTACGGCGCGAGGAGCTTCCCTCCCCCGAACCTGCTCC
>CADDZK010000279.1 GCA_902812425.1 Actinomycetota bacterium | reverse complement strand
CCGGATTACTCGGGGCGGGGCGGGGGTAATTAAGTGAGACGCGTGGTTCTAGGATCGAGGAAAGGAGCGTGGGGATGGATGGGCGAGAGCGGGTAGCGGAGTTCGGTAGGGAGCTAAGGGAGGGTCCGGAGCCTTCCGACAGGAGCATCAAGGAGATCGTTGACGCCCTGAGGCCCCAGCTCCAGGAGCTCGTAAGCAAGCAAGTCGAGCTGGCCAAGACGGAGATGGCCCCTGTTGGCAAGAGGGCCGGGCTGGCTACGGGCCTCCTCGCTGCGGCCGGCGTCTTCATGTTCGTCTTCCTCATATTCCTCTCTCTGACCGGTGTTTATATACTCAGTGTGTTCCTCTCTGCGTGGCTCTCCGCGTTAATCGTCAGTGGTATACTGCTGCTCGTCGGGGGGATACTTGCTGGAGCCGGGGCCAGCATATTGAGGAGGTTGGATCCCACGCCCCACCGGACGATCCGCACCCTTCAGCAGAACATCAACTGGATAAAGGGGCAGTTGAGGTAATGAGCGAGATACCGGAGCGCATAGAGAGGGAGATGTTCGAGATCCGGAGCCGCATGGCGCCGGACGTCCGGGACCTCAAGAAGCACACCCAACCCCCGGTCATCGCGAAGCGGGTAACGACGAAGGCCAAGGAGCGCGTGAGGGGCGCGCTGAGCCGCTTCGGCAGGAGCCTCAAGGAATCCGCCGCGCGCCAGGCGAAGATGATAGGAGAGGCCGGAAGGAAGAGGAACCCGGCACCCTTGACTGACGCCGTGAAGAGCGATCCCAGGCCCCTCATACTGCTAGCCATCAGCCTGGCCGTTACCCTGATGGCTGTGCGCAAGATCTCCAACGGACGAGAGGAATAGAGAGGCAGTTCTCTCAGTCCTGGTTTGACCCACGTCCATTTCCAACCCGTCGGTGGCGCCGCCGGCGACATGACCCTTGCCTCGCTCGTCGCAGCTGGAGCGCCGCTGGCTGAGATCACAGCCTCCTTGAGCAGTCTCGGGGTGGACTTCGATCTCTCCACGGAGCAGGTCGAGGTGAACGGCGTCGGCGCGCTTCAGGCGAGCGTCGTATACTCGGAGGAGCACTCCCACAGGACCTTCAGAGACGTCAGCGCCCTGATAGAGAGCGCAGGTCTGCCCGAGCGGGCCTCCTCGCGCGCTCTCGAGGCCTTCCGGCTGCTGGCCCTAGCCGAAGGAGCGGTCCACAACGAGGACCCTGAGGAGGTTACCTTCCACGAGGTCGGGGCTGTGGACTCTATCGTCGATGTGGTCGGAAGCTGTGTGGCGCTGGAGCTGCTCGATTCTGCCTCCGTGAGCTGCGGTCCTCTGCCGATGGGCACGGGCGTCGTCGAGGCGGCCCACGGGCCTCTCCCCGTTCCAGGACCGGCCACGCTGGAGATCCTCAAGGGCTCCAGCGTGCGCTGGACCGACGAGCCGCTAGAGACGACGACACCGACAGGGGCCGCGCTCATGAGCGCCTTCACCGGCGGTGAGTTCACGGACGCCGCCCCACCCATGACCCTGCGCGCTACGGGCTACGGGGCCGGAAGGGCGCGCCTGCGGAGCGCGCCGAACCTGCTGCGCGCCGTCGTCGGGGAGCTCGAGGGACAGACGGGTAACGTCGAGCTGATCGAAGCCAACGTCGACGACGCGCCGGGCGAGCTTCTAGGTGCTGCGGTGGAGCGCCTCCTCGCGGCCGGCGCACTCGACGCCTGGCTCGAACCTGTCGTGATGAAGCGCGGTCGCGGCGCTTACAAGGCGTGCGCGCTGGTCCTCTCGGGCGACCGCGAGCGCCTCACCAGGCTCCTCATGCGGGAGACAGGGACCCTGGGCGTGCGTCACCATGCGGTCGAACGCACCGTCGCAGAGCGTCGCCACGTCGTAGTAGGCCTGCCGTACGGAAAGTGCCGGGTCAAAGTGGGAAGCATCGACGGGGAGGACTTCGTCGTCGCTCCCGAGTACACCGACGCGGCAAGGCTCGCCCGAGAGACCGGACTCCCCCTGCCCCGTGTGTACGAGGATGCCAGGGTCGCCTACGGCAGTCAGGCATCAGGCATAAGGTATCAGCAAGAACAGGCATAACGGTCCAGAAGCTCACCTTCGCGGCTCACTCCAGCGGTTCCTGCCCTACTCCACGCTACGGTCGAACGCCTGGAAATTCACCGGCAATACCTGAAACGCGCGACGAAAGGGCCGGATGGAACTCCCGGCCCTTTCGTCTCTTCCTTTTTCGTTGTTCTCAGGCGGGTGTTACGTTTACCGCTTGCAGTCCCTTCTTACCCTGAGATGTCTCGAAGGTCACCTTGGTGCCCTCTTCGAGGGTCTTGAACCCGCTCCCCTCTATCCCCGTGTAGTGGACGAAGAGGTCCTCACCCCCGTCGTCCGGGGAGATGAAGCCGTAGCCCTTCTCGTCGCTGAACCACTTTACCGTTCCCTGGGCCATACCGTCCGCGCCCACCTTTCTCTTCCCGGGCCAGACCGATAGAGCGCAAACTAACGTCCACCGACCAGACCCTCTTCCAGCTTGCGCATAAAACTCTAGTACAAAACCCTCAGGCTTTCACGCGTGCAGGGCGCTATTCAGGGAAGTCGGAATCGAGAAGCGCGGCGCAGTCCTCGTAGACGGCCGCCGCTCCCGCCTCTTCGAGGTCCTCCTTGTCGTAGGCGCCGCCGGAGAGGACGGCGACCGTGCGTATGCCTGCCTCGCTGGCGGCCTCGATATCCCACACTGCGTCCCCTACGGCGACGGTCTCGTCCGCCGTGGCCTCTGCCCTTCGCAGGGTCTCTTCGAAAATGTCGGGGGCTGGTTTCGAGTTCTCGACGGCGCTCGAGTTGACGACACCGTCTATGTTGCCCTCGGCTTCGAGTTCCTGCATGTGATGTTCGAGCTCTTCATCTTTGGCACTGGTGACGAACCACACCTCGTAGCCCCGCTCTTTGAGGGAGGAGATCAACTCCTTCGCCCCCGGGAGCGGGTGTCCATATTCCTGCAGCTGCGCGTAGACCTCGCTGTGGAGCGCCTGGATCTTCTCTACCTTCTCATCGTCGTCGACGAACTCCCGGATCAAGAGCTCGGCGCCTTTGCCGACCTCCTTGTGGAGCTTGACCCTCGGCACCCTGTGGCCCACCTCCTCGAAGGCCCGCGCCCACGCCTCCGTGTGCAGGTAATTCGTGTCCATCAAGGTGCCGTCAACGTCAAGAACGACCACCCTCGCCATGAAAACTCCTCTCGTGACTTAGAATATATCTATGAAAGACTTGAGAGTTTCCCAGAACGCCACGAGATCAAACGCCCTCCTCTCCCCGAGAGAAGGCGCCGCCGTCGTCGACCACTCGGAGAGAAGGCTCCTTCGTCTCACGGGCAAGGACCCCGTCGGTATGCTGAACGCCGTCCTGACGAACGACGTGCCCGCGCAGGAAGACCGCGGCGCCTACGCCATGCTGCTCAACCCGAAGGGCCGCATCCAGACGGACCTGCGCGTCACAAGGGCCGGCAAAGATATTCTCATCGCCACCGAACCGGAAGGCGCACAGGCGGCGAGGGAGGTCCTGGGCCGCTACGCCCCATTCTCCCGCGTGAAGCTCGAAGACCTCTCTGATTCGTACTCCGTACTCGGCCTCTACGGTCCCCACGCCGGAGACTTGCTCGGTGGTCCCGGTCTGGCGGAACACCAATCCAGAGAGATAGAGATCGAAGGCCTAGCCGTGCTCTCTGTGGGCGTGTCGGTTCCCGTCTCCGGCTACGACCTGATCGGAGAAACAGAAACCATCGACGCCGTCCGAGAGCACCTGATCTCACGCGGCGCGACCCCAGCCGGCCTCGACGCCTACGAGACGGCCCGCATCGAAGCTGGCGTCCCCCGCTTCGGCGCAGACATCACCCCGGAGAACTTCCCCGGCGAGACCGGAGCCCTCGACCGCGCCGTGAGCTTCGAGAAGGGTTGCTACCCTGGACAGGAGACCGTCGCGCGGATGCACTACCGCGGTCATCCGAACAGGACCCTCTATCGTCTCGCCGTCGAGGAGGCGGAGGTAATGCCAGGCGCGGAGATCACCCAGCGCGAGAGAGCCGTCGGTACCATCACGAGCGTCGCCCCTCTACGCGCAGAAGACAGGACGCCCGCACTCGGTTACCTCTCACGCAACGCGATTGCCAATGAGCCCCTACATTCGGGAGACGCCAGGGTCCACGTTCTCGGGGTGGTCTCGTAAAGCCGCCCGAGGAGGGCGAGCAAGAGACTCCACCCGACAACATTATCCAGATCTTTGCCCCTTAACGGGAACCGTTCTCAATAAAGGCGCGGTGTGGTGCTCTGTCGCTGTTACAAGCGGATGATAGCGAGGCGTGCTGACAACGACTCCCAGGAGGTATGCGGGCGGTGTGATCCAGGTCACGAATTCTGCATAAAAAGACAGATTCCGTGGATTTCAGGAGTGGTTCTTGGTCGTGACCTCTTTACGTTGTTAGGCCCCTGGTGCTGTGATTTAATAGCTTTGCTGTAGCAAAGTTTTTACATGGCCTAGTGGCAGGGGTTCGATGCTAAAGATAGAAAATCTCCAGGTAGAGATCGACGGTCAGGAGATCGTGAAGGGCCTGGATCTCGAGGTAGGCAAGGGCGAGATACATGCGATCATGGGCCCGAACGGCTCTGGGAAGAGCACTCTCGCCAATGTTCTGATGGGTCATCCGCGCTACGAGGTCACCGGGGGCTCTGTTACCTTCCAGGGAGAGGACGTCTTCGAACTGGAGCCTGACGAGCGGGCCAAGCTAGGTATGTTCCTCGCTTTCCAGTACCCGAGCGAGGTCCCCGGGGTGTCGGTGGCCAACTTCCTCAGGACCGCGGTCAACTCCGTGCGCGAAGAAGAGCTCTCACCGATGGAGATGTACAGGCTCATCCAGGAGAAGATGAGCATCATGCAGATGGACCCCAAGTTCGCCGAGAGGTACCTGAACGAGGGCTTCTCCGGTGGTGAGAAGAAGCGGAACGAGATCCTGCAGATGCTCATGCTCGAGCCCAAGCTCGCCATCATGGACGAGACCGACTCGGGCCTCGACATCGACGCTTTGCAGGTCGTTGCCAAGGGCGTCAACGAGCTCAGGGGGCCTGAGTTCTCGGCGGTCATCATCACGCACTACCAGAGGATTCTGAGGTACATCGAGCCGGATCACGTCCACGTCATGCTAGACGGGAGGATCGTGACCAGCGGCGGTAAGGAGCTTGCGCTGGAGCTCGAAGATAAGGGCTACGAGTGGGTGCGCCAGGAGTTCGGCGCCGGCACCCAGAGTTAGGGGAAGGGACTAAAGCATGCCAGAAGACAAGACAATCCAGGAGCTAGGGCTCGACGAGTACAAGTACGGTTTCCGCGACCCCGAGGAGTACTTCTTCAAGACCCCGAGGAAGGGGATCGACCCCGAGATCGTCGCCATGATCTCCAAGCACAAGAACGAGCCCGAGTGGATGCTCGAGTTCCGCTTGAAGGCGCTCGAGTCGTTCTGGGAGAAGCCGGTCCCGCAGTGGGGGGGCAACCTGAACGACCTGGACTTCGACGACATCTACTAC
>CADDZK010000278.1 GCA_902812425.1 Actinomycetota bacterium | reverse complement strand
GCGCACCGCCTCGCGCAGCACCAGGAACAGTTGCTCCCTCACCTCGGCGGGGACAGGGGTCTCCTCGCCCGCCACGCTAAGCTCGGGGGTCATCTCCTGCGGCACCACCTCGGATAGGAGCTCGGAGAGCGCCTCGTCCAGTGCCAAGATCCCCCCGGCGCCCTCGGACGCCCTCAGGGCCTCAGAGAGATCCCTCGTGTCCTTCATCGCCTCGGCGGCCTTCCGCTTGGCCAGTTCCAGCTTCCGCTCGGCCGCCTCCGGGTCGCGCTCCGTGTAGGCCCCGTAGAGCTGAAGGCTCTGATGGACCACCCCCATCGTGTGGGCGACGCGGTCGTGCAGCTCGCGGCTTATCCTCTCGCGTTCTTCTTCCGCGGCGCGGATCCCCCGCTCCCGGATTAGGAGGCGCTCGCGTTGTGCCTGTAGCCGCTTGCGCTCGGTCACGTCCTGCGCGACGGCTATGATGGTACGGACCTCCCCGGCCTCCTCGCGCAGGGGGGCTGCGGCGATGCCGTAGGTGCGCTCCCCCAGGGGCAGCTCGAACTCGACGTTCTCTCCGGAGAAGGCCCTCCGGTAGTAGGGCCTGACGAGGTCGGCCGATTCCTTAGGGAAGAGCTCGCCTATGGTCTTGCCGACCAACGCCTCGGGCGACAAGCCCTCCTCCTCTAGCCCCCGGCCCTCGGCCATCAGGTAGCGCGGGTCCCGATCGAAGACGTTCACGGAGCCGTTGGGGAAGTTGGCGAGCAGCTGGCGCACGAACTCCTCGCGCCCGTAGCCCGCCTCTCGGCGAAGGAGCTCGACCAGGCCGCCCTCGGGGGGGAGCACTACCTCGGACTGGAGGTGGAAGCGAGGGCTATGGCCTGGCGGTACATCCTGGGCTTTACCGTAACCAGAGCGCGCACCACATTGGGCTCCTAAACTGTGGGAAACCGATACGAGAACGCCACGCGTGAGATCGACCACGGATAGACTCTGGATCCAGTGTACACCCACCTGCTGCCGATACGACCGTCTGCGGCCAAAGATGGGTAGAAAGGTGCAGGTTGTACTGGAGACGCTCGGCGGGCCACTCGTCTATTCAGCGAAGTGCGTGGAAGGGCTCTTCTCCGAAGTTCGCCTAGGGGGGGTTCTTGGAAGTTCGCTCTGCCCCGGTCCAACACCTATGAGCGCCCCACCCCACTACCCGCTTCTTACCAAGAACACCCCTCGGAAGGAGCTGCCCTGCTGTGGTGTCCCTAGCCTATAGGACCGGGGCACACCACAGCCTCAGAAGTTGCCAAAATAGTTCATTTGGGGGATACGCCGCTTCTATTAGGGCCGATAAGATAGCCTTTGGGCCAAGCGCTATCGGAGACGTGGGTCTCGCTGTCACAGCATAACAAAGAGATTGCTCTTGGCCCCGCACCTCGATTTACCGCAGTGCCTAGAAGAGGAGCACTGCTACGGAGCCCAAGGAGGAGAGTTGGTCCGCGTTCTAGTGGTAGAGGACAACGCAGGCCTCCGGCGCGCCTTGGTCGATCTGCTGGAGGAGCAACCGAACTTGGAGGTGGTGAGTAAGGCGGGTCCGCTGGCCGAGGCGCGTATGCTGCTTGAAGGCGTGGATATAGTACTCCTCCACATGGACGGCTTGGCGAGGATGGCCTTGAGCTCGTCGGGGAGCTCGGGCCAGGGCTATGCGGCTTTACGAACTTCGCCTTGACGGAGTTCTAAGAAGTTCACGCTCTCAGAGCACATCCCGACTGAGGTAAGTGTAGAGGCCGTCGTAGAGAACGTCGGTGTGGCCAGAGAGCGTCAGGTCGTCGGGCAGCGAGAGCTGCATGCCCCTCACGATTGCGTCCAGGCCTTCGGCCTCGGTGCGGGCGTACTTCTCGTCCATCAGGTCGGCGTCGTGGACGATCTCCGCCATCTCACGTAGCACGGGGTCGCCCAGGAGGGCGTACTCCTTGAGGAATGTCTCGAAGGAGCAATCCTCCCCTCTGTGCGAGAGCTTGGCCCCGACCACGTCGAAGAGCTCGGCTTCCTCCGGAGCCTCGGCCGGGTCGCCGAAGAAGGCGAAGGTGGCCTCCGGGTCCACGAAGCGCCTGATCAGCCACATGCAGGCGGTGCGGTCCACGTGGCACCCTCGGCGCGTGGCCCACAGCATCAGGGCTTGCCCTCGGCTTTCGGGACCCCGGCCTGCGCTTCGCTGTTCCTCACGGCTTCGCGGGCAGCCTTGAGCGCCGCGGCCGCCTCGCCCCGGAGCGGGGAGCGGAAGTAGTCCCTGCGCCTCTCTGCCCTGAACTCGCGCTCCAGCTTGCCGAGCCGCTCCAGTAGCGTCCCGCCACCCATCTGGGCCTTGCGCCGAAGCCGCTCCACCTCGGCGATGATGGTCCTGTAGGCTTTCTCCCTCGAGGTGCGGAAGGCTCCCACCAGCTCGGCTTCCTCGGCAGCCGTGCCGGGCCTTGCCTCCCACAGCGTCGCCTCGCCCCCTGCCTCCCTCACCCTGAGCTGCAGCCACTCCAGCTGCTCGCGGGTGAAGGCGTCCTCGGGGAGCGCCGCCACCCCATCTTGGAGGTAGAGGGCGCCGAGGTCCCTGAGCTTGCGCCACACGGCCACGCGGTGGCGCGAGGGCTCCCTCGGAAGGTGGTAGACGAGCAGCACCCAGCGCTGTCTCTCCACGACTTCAGGCTACCCCTACAGCAGCGTCCACGCCATACCCAGGAGCGCGCCCGCGGGCACCATCAGGTAGATGGGCACCTTGTAGCGCTGCAACACCATGAAGGAGACGGCCGCGACCACAAGCGCGAAGACGTCTAGCCCCTGCAGGGAGAAGCCATCGGGGAACAGGACGTGCGTGGCGAAGTAGACCGCAAGGTTGGCCACCACCCCCACCACGGCCGCCGTCACACCTATGAGGACCGCCCTGAGCCTCGGGTCGTTGGCCAGAAGCTCTATGTATGGTGCCAGAAAGAAGATGAACAAAAAGCAAGGAAGGAACGTCACGTAGGTCGTCACCAGGGCCCCGAGCGTCCCGTAGAGCAAGGGGGCGAAGGGTCCGGGGTCGTTGAAGGCCCCAATGAAGCCGACGTACTGGGTGACCATGATCAAGGGTCCAGGCGTGGACTCGGCGAGCCCGAGGCCCTGCACCATCTGGCCGGCCGTAAGCCACCCGTAGTGGTTTACCGCAACGTCTGCGACGTAGCTAAGGACCGAATATGCCCCCCCGAAGGTAAGGAAGGCCGCCCCCGTGAAGAAGAGGGCCTCCTGGACCAGCACGTCATCCCCGCCCCTCCACAGGTAGAGCGCCCCCACCGGCACAGCCCACAGCAGGACGAAAGTCCCAAGCAGCTTCAGGTTGCGCAGCATGGACGGACGGATGCTGGATCCGGCCCGGTCCAGGGCTGACTCTTCCTCCGAAGAGCCGTGCCCTCCGCCCTGGAAGGCTTCTCCAGCGAAGCTGGTGCGGCTCAAGAGGAGCCCGGCCACAGCGGCGACCAGAACGACCAACGGGAAGGGAACGGAGAGGAAGTAGAGAGCTACAAATGCCACGACCGCGAAGCCTACAAGCACCCAGTGGTTGATTGTGCGCTTGCCGATCCTGATGACGGCCTCGACGACGATGGCTATAACGACGGGCTGCACGCCGTAGAGGAGACCCCTGATCGCCGGCACGTCCGAGTGGGCGACCGCCAGGTACGAGAGCAAGAGCAACACGGAGATCGAAGGAATCACGAAGAAGGAACCGGCCACGATCCCACCCAGCGTCCCGTGCAGCCTCCACCCTATGTAGGTCGCGACCTGCTGGGCCTCGGGGCCCGGCAACAACATGCAGAAGTTGAGTGTCCTCAGGTACTGGCTCTCGGAGACCCACCGCTTCCTCTCGACCAGCTCGCGGTGCATGATGGCGATCTGGCCCGCAGGACCCCCGAAGTTGATAAACCCAAGCTTCACCCAGAACCAGAAGGCCTCCCAGAAGCCGACCGGCTTTGTTGTGGCTTCCGCTCGTTTCGTGGTCTCAGATTCCATCTCTACTTTCTTCACTTTGTGAGTGGACAACGCACAATAGAGTAACCACGGTTACCACCGACTGTCAAGCGGCTCAAGTTAAGAACCTACTCGCAGCTTGACCGTCTTGTGTAACTGTGGTTACTCTACCTCCTATGGGAGACGTCGGCCGGTGAAGGTTCGGGGGTGCCCCTGGGTACTCAGGCGAGGTCCGTACGCTCGAGCCGCTGTGCAGTAATGACTAAAAAGTAGCGATTTTGAGCGCAAAGATCACCCGACGAAGCTTACTTAGGGCCGTCGTTGCCGGTGGCGCCTGGATCGTGATGGGCGGCACTCTTGGATGCGAGCAGAGCCCACGCGCTAGGGCTATCGCCTCACCGAAGCGAGGGGAGCACCCTTGGACTTTTCGTTCCCGTCCTGACCTCCGCCCGCCGGGAATTGAGGTGACGACACAGGCCAACAATACGGCCCCAGGCTATATCTTCATCTCCCCGAAGGAGGAGCCTGGCGCGAGCGGGTCCACCCAGGACGCCCCTCTAATTGTCGACAATACGGGCGAGCCTCTCTGGTTCCATCCGCTGCAGGGTGACGATGAGAAAGATGCCTTCAACTTCAAGGTGCAGACGTACAAGGGCGAGACGGTGCTCACCTGGTGGGAGGGCCACCACACAGGGTTTGGCCAGGGCGAGTACGTGGTCATGGACCACTCCTACCACGAGCTAAGGAGGGTCAAGGCCGGAAACGGCTATAAGGGAGACCATCACGAGTTCCTTATCACGCCCGAGGACACAGCTCTTATTACCATCTACAACAAGGTTCCTATGGACCTTACTAACGTGGGAGGACCGAAGGATGGCTCGGTGCTAGACGGAATAGCCCAGGAGGTAGACATCGAGACCGGCAAGGTCCTCTTCGAGTGGCATAGCCTAGAGCATGTCGCCTTGGAGGAGTCCTACTGGCGGCCGAAGGCAGATCAGGAAGGGTCCTTCGACTACTTCCACATCAACTCCATAGACGTCTTCGATGAAGACCATCTGCTCATCTCCGCCCGCAGGACCTCAACCGTCTACAAGGTCAACCGTAAGACGGGCGAGGTGGTCTGGCGCCTCGGCGGCAAGAAGACCTCCTTCCACATGGGACAGGGTACGAGGACCGACTACCAGCACGACGCCCGCTACCATTCTGATGGCATCATCACGATCTTCGACAACGGCAGTCCGAGTAGGGACGTGCAGTCGCGCGGCATCGTGGTCGAGATAGACGAGAACACAATGAGCGTCGCGCTCATTGGCGAATACACCAACCCAAACAAGATATTTGCTGACACCCAGGGTAACGTGCAGACGTTGGAGAACGGTAACGTGTTCATGGGTTGGGGGAGCGAGCCGTACTTCTCGGAGTTCAGTCACGATGGGAAGCTGCTCTTCGACGCCAGCTTGCCTCCCAAGCTCGAGTCCTACCGAGCCTTCCGCTTCCCGTGGAAGGGACACCCGCAGGACGAGCCCGCCGTCGTCGCCGACGCTGGATCTGAAGGCAAGGTAACGCTCTACGTCAGTTGGAACGGCGCCACGGAGGTAGACACCTGGCAGG
>CADDZK010000277.1 GCA_902812425.1 Actinomycetota bacterium | reverse complement strand
CGTTTCGGGGGGAGGCCTGAGACCTCGATCCAGACGTTCTCTCGCATGAGCGTGATGAAGGCTGCGGCGTCGTACCACCAGCCGCGCCCGCCGTGGGCGAGGACAATGGTGAGGCCGGGGAAGTCGTGGGCTACGTCCTCGATGAGGGCGGGGTCGGCGTAGCGGTTCGTAGATCCCGGGAAGACGCTCGTGCCGCAGTGAAAGACGACAGGCACGTCCTCCCTCTCGCAGTAGGCGTATGCGGGGTAGAGCATCCTGTCGTTGGGGGCGAAGGAGCCGTGGACAGGATGGACTTTAAGACCTACGGCGCCGAGGTCGAGCTGGCGCTCAAGCTCTTCGACCACGGGGAAGTGCAGGTGCGGGTTGAGGTTCGCCATCAGCTTGAAGCGGTCGGGGTTGTGGGAGAGGATCGGGACGAGGTCCTCCACCGGCTGTACGCCCGTCGACTTCGGGCTGTACTCGCAGAACAGGATGGCGACGTCCACGCCCTCGCGCTCCATGTACTCGTCGAAGTGGGCTGGGATCATCGTCCCTTCTTCGTCGTAGAGTTCGTCGAGGGGCACGTTACTGCCGAAGTTCTGGGCCCACTCGCGCCAGGCGAGCTTGAGCGTAGGCAGGCGTGCGGCGTGTACGTGGGCGTCCACGAGGGGTATACCGTCTAACAAAGTCTTTTCCTTGTTGGAGTCACACGGTCAGGGCCTCGCCGATCATCGCGTAGTCGCTCCACCTTACTCTCCTTGTCGTTCCTCGCGCACCGGTACGAGCGGATCACATCCTCCGCTGCGCACGTCCTCGACGTACCGGACGCCGTCTCAGGGCCTCTCGACGACCATGGCGATGCCCTGCCCGACCCCTATGCACATCGTCGCCAGGCCGTACCTAACGTCGGGACGCCGTCCCATCTCGTGCACCAGGGTGGTCAGTATCCTCGCCCCTGATGCCCCGAGAGGGTGGCCGAGCGCGATCGCCCCGCCGTTCGGGTTGACCCTTTCGTCGCTAGCGTCCATCCCCCACTCGTGAAGCACGGCGAGGCTCTGCGCGGCGAAAGCCTCGTTGAGTTCGATCAGGCCGACGTCGTCTAGTGAGATACTCGCCCGATCCAGCGCCTTCTCCGTGGCCGGCACGGGTCCTATGCCCATCACTCTGGGTGGTACTCCCGCCACTCCTATGCTCCTGATCTTCGCCATGGGCGCGAGGTCGTGCGCCTCGGCATACTCTCCGGAGACCACGAGGACCGCCGCAGCTCCGTCGTTGAGAGAGCTTGAGTTCCCCGCCGTTACGCTGCCACCCTCCTTGAAGGCCGGTTTGAGTGTGGAGAGCTTCTCCAGGGAGGTCTCGCGCCTCGGTCCTTCGTCGGCCTCTACGACCGTCTCTCCCTTTCGGCCCCTGACCGTCACGGGTACGATCTCCTCTCGCAACCTCTTCTCGTCCTGTGCAGCAACAGCCTTCTCGTGGCTCCTCAAGGCGAATCTGTCCTGCGCCTCCCTCGAGACGTCGTACTCCTCTGCCAGGCCTTCGGGTTGATCCTCATCGGGGGTGAGGAGGAAGCGTTCCTGTGCCAGGTTCTCTGCCGTCATCCCCAGAGAGTCCGTGTGGCCCATCTCCTCCATCCTGGGGTTAACCATGCGCCAGCCCAGGGTGGTGTCGTACATGGTCGAGTTGCCCGTCGGGAAGGCTCGCTCCGGCTTGGGCAAGACCCACGGCGCGCGGCTCATCGACTCCACCCCGCCCCCGACGTACACGTCAGCCTCTCCGAGCATGATTGCTCTCGCCGCCTGAGCGACGGCTTCGAGGCCTGACCCGCACAGGCGGTTGACCGTAGCCCCTGCCACGGTCTCTGGAAAACCGGCGAGGAGCAGGCTCATCCTGGCCACGTCGCGGTTGTCCTCACCCGCCTGGTTGGCGCAACCGAAGTAGACGTCCTCTACCTCGGAAGGCTCGACCTCCGTGCGGTCCATCAGGGCTTCCAGGGCGAGTGCGCCGAGGTCGTCGGGGCGGACGGTGCCAAGAGAGCCGCCGTGACGGCCTATCGGAGTGCGTACCGCTCCTACGATCCAGGCTTCCTTCATCTGCGTCATGATCCCCTTTCAGACCAGCTCGTCTTCTTGCTGGGGCATCTGGACCTCGGGCTCCGGTTCGCGCAGCTTGAAGCGTTGGATCTTGCCCGTGACGGTCTTGGGCAGCTCGTCCACGAACTCTACGAGGTGTGGATACTGGTAACGCTTGAGCCTCTCCTTGCACCAGTTCTGCAGCTCCTCGGTGAGATCATCGGTCCCTTCGTAGCCTTCCCTCAGGATGATATAGGCCTTCACGCGGGTGAGGTCGTCGACGGGGATGCCGACCGCCGCCGCCTCGATAACGGCGTGGTGGTCCATCAGCGTGCTCTCCACCTCGACGGGAGAGACCCAGAGCCCGCTGACCTTGATCATGTCGTCCGAGCGGCCCTCGTACCAGTAGAAGCCGTCCTCGTCCACCCTGTACCAGTCCCCGGCGAAGAGCCACTCGCCCTTCATGGTCGCCTTGGTCTTCGCGTGATTGCGCCAGTAGTACGCCGCGGCGGAATCGCCCTTTACCGAGAGGTAGCCGGCCTCGCCTGCCTCGACGGGGTAGCCTTCTTCGTCGAGAATCTTGGCCTCGTAGCCGGGGACCGGCTTGCCGCTTGAGCCCGGCTTGAGCGCGTCCGGCCTGTTGGAGATGAAGATGTGCAGCATCTCCGTGGAGCCGATGCCGTCGAGTATGGTCGAGCCGAAGGTCTCCTTCCAGCGCCGCCACATGCCCGCCGGGAGCGCCTCTGCCGCAGAAGCACACAACCGGATAGAGGAGAGGTCGTAGCTCGTCGCATCAGCGTAGTTCAGGATGGCGTTGTAGAGCGTCGGCACGGAGAAGAACAGCGTCGGCCTGTAGCGCTGGATGGTCTCCAAAATCGCCTGCGGCGTTGGCCTTCCCGGGAAGAGAACCGTCGAGGCCCCGGCCCAGTATGGGAAGGAGGTACCGTTGCCCAGGCCGTAAGCGTGGAAGAGCTTGGAGGCCGAGAAGCACACGTCCTCCTCGGAGACCTCGAGGACGTGCCTGGCATAGGTCTCGCAGGTATAGATGATGTCGTGGTGCAGGTGGACCGCGCCCTTGGGCTTGCCCGTCGAACCCGAGCTGTAGAGCCAGAACGCCGGGTCGTCCTTGTGCGTGGCTACGGGGTCCAGCTCGTCCTCTCCCGCCTCCAGCAAGTCCTCCATGACGTGCGTGCCCTGAGCAGTTCCTCCGCCCGCGACGATAACCTCGACCGGCTCCTCGTCGTAGCCTTCTAGCGCCTCCCCGATCGTCGGATGGTGCATCTCGTCGCAGACAACGGCGCGGGCGCGACTGTTCTCGATGAAAAAGCGGTAGTCGTCGGATTTGAGCAGGGTGTTGACCGGGATCGGGATGGCGCCTATGCGCATCGCGGCAAAGAACGCCGTCGGGAAAGTGGGGGTGTCGTTCAGCATGAGGAGGATCCTGTCCTCCCGATCCACCCCGAGCCCCTGCAGGGCGTGACCGAACCTGTTTATGCGGCGGGCGAGCTCGCCGTAGGTAACCTGCTCGTCACCGCAGTTGATGGCGACTTTCTCCGCCCGTCCGGCCTCCAGGTTACGGTCGACTATGACGCTGGCGTTGTACCACTCTGGTATGTCGATCATGCGCGGATCACCTCTGGGATGTTGACTCTGAACCGCCGAGTTCTCCTGTGGCGGCCCTGTCGCCGGTCGTCACGGCCCTCTTGACCACTACCGACTTGGTCTCGGTGTAGTAGTCGAGGGCCTCTATGCCATGCTCCTTGCCGTATCCAGACTGTTTCCAACCGCCGAAGGGCAACTCGTCATAGACGAGCTGGGGGGAGTTGATCCAGGTGTATCCCGCCTCAAGCCTCTGGGCGGCGTCCGAAGCCCGGTTGAGGTCGGCGGTCCAGATCGAAGACCCGAGCCCGTAGATCGAACCGTTCGCGAGCTCGAGGGCCTCCTCTATGTCCCTCACGCGCCACACCGGAAGCGCAGGCCCGAAGACCTCCTCGGTCGCGACCCGCGAGTCACGCGCGGGCTCGAGTAGAAGGGTCGGCTCGTAGAAGTAGCCCTCCTCGAGACCATCCCCCTCGGGCCTCTTCGCACCGTGCAGCACCTCGGCACCGGAGTCCACGGCGTCGTTCACCTGCTCCTCCAAAAGGTCCCGCTGCCGTGCCGTATGGAGCGGCCCGAGCATGACCCCTTCTGCGGTGCCTGGCCCGATCCTGAGCCTGCCGACTTTGTCCGCGAGCTTCTCGATAAACTCGTCGGCCACGCTCTCGAAGACGTAGAGGCGCTTTATGGCGAGGCAGGCCTGCCCGCAGTTGAAGAACCGGCCCACGCTCGCGGCGCTCGCCGCCTTGTCCAGATTCGCGTCGTCGCAGACGATCATGGGGTCTGATCCCCCGAGCTCGAGCGTGGTGCGCTTGAGGCCTTCAGCCGCGACCGCCATGAGCTTCTTGCCCGTCGGTGTCGAGCCCGTGAAGGCTATCTTGCGCACGAGCGGATGCTCCGCGAGCGCCTGCCCCGCCCCGGCCCCCGTCCCTGTGACGACGTTGAATACCCCCGCAGGCAGGCCAGCTTCGTGCATGATCTCCGCGATCCTCAGCGTTGTTAGCGGGGTGGTGTCCGCGGGTTTAGCCACGACGACGTTGCCCGTTATGAGCGCGGGACCGAGCTTGTTCCCGAGGAGGGTCGTCGGGAAGTTCCAGGGCACAATGGCCCCGATCACACCAAGAGGGCGCCGTACGATGAGGCCATAGGTATCCTCATCGAGGTCGGGTACGTACCCTCCCCTGATGTTCTTGGCGAGCCCCACGTAGTGCTCCAGCGTGTGCACGAAGCGCCTTATCTCCAGCCGCGCCTCGCGCAAAGGCTTCCCCTGCTCCGAGGTAAGCAGTGGAGCGAGTTCACCCACCGCAGCCAGAACCGCCCCTGCCGCCTCGCCGAGGATCTCCCCGCGCTTGGCCGCCGGGGTGTCGCGCCAGGCCGGAAACGCCTCGAAGGCGCTCGTGACCGCCCTGTCCACCCCGTCCGAATCAGAGGCCGGTACGGTGTCTACTTCACTCCCGTTCGACGGATCGACGACGGACATCCGATCCAACCCCGGAAGGTCTACATAGCTGCCGTCGATAAACGGTTGCGCCATAAAGTCTCCTCCTGAGTACCCTGCGGTCTACACAAAGCGGTCACGACTCCCGCGCATGGCAAGCCAGCCCGAGATCGCAAAAGCCCTCCGCTTCTTTTCACCCTCACCTATCCTCAGGCGAGCTTCGTGATTCCCCTCACCACCCACACCCAAATCTAACCAATCATCCAAACCATTGTCAACCGAACGGTCAGTCAAAATTAGTCGAGTGGATCTGGGGGCATACCTGGGCCTGGGAAGTTCGACCGTAGTGCTGCTTCTGTGTTGCTTGTTCGTAGAGTCGGCGGTAGTCTTGGCGTCCGTGGACCGGCGGCCTTTTGAAAGGGGATCACCTTGGAAGACAGGAGCCCTGAAGTTTTCAGCGAGTTCTTGCGGGTGGCCGGGTTGCGCTTC
>CADDZK010000276.1 GCA_902812425.1 Actinomycetota bacterium | reverse complement strand
CCTCTTCGACGTCGTCGTGGGAGACCCTGCGGTGCGCCCCGATGCGGCGATGGGCTACGAGGCGGCCTCCTCGGCAGCGAGCCGGGACTTCGAGCAGGGCAGCGTAGGGGCGGGGACCGGCGCCTCGGTCGGCAAGGTGCTCGGCATGGAGCGGGCGATGAAGGGGGGTTTCGGGAGCGCCTCCGTCGAGCTCGAAGGCGGCCTCGTCGTCGGCGCTCTGGCCGCCGTCAACGCCTTCGGTGAGGTCAGGGACCCGCGGACGGGCAAGACGCTCGCGGGCCCGCGCCTCGAAGACGGCACGCTCGGCGATACCGTGGAGCTACTTCCGGAGGCCGCATCGCGCCTCCGGTGGGGGGAGAATACGACCCTCGGTATCGTGGCGACCAACGCGCGTTTGGGAAAGCCACAGGTCAACAAGGTCGCCCAGATGGCCCACGACGGCCTGGCCCGCGCCGTCTCTCCGGTCCACACCACGGTAGACGGGGACGTCGTCTTCGCCGCGTCCGTGGGGGAGCTCGATGCGGCCCCCGACGTCGTGGGGGCGTGGGGGGCTCGCGTCATGGAGGAGGCCATCGTGCGCGCCGTCCTCGCCGCCGAGAGCCTGGCCGGCTTGCCTGCAGCCAGGGATCTCAGGCCCTGAGTAGTACGCGAAGCGGCTCTCGAACCTCGGGCTGCCCGCGCCAAGATCATACGGCTTCGACGAAACCTAGCCGTTCGACTGATGTCTGGTGGGGACGATCCCTGTAGCATAGACGGCGTTACGGGCGAGACGGTGCCGAACGAGGGGAGCAGCGGTGAACACCAGCCGCACAGAGGCGTTCAGCGATGGGGTCTTCGCCATAGCGGCCACGCTGCTCGTGCTCGAGCTCAAGGTCCCGCACGTCGAATCGGGGGAGCTCGCGGGCGAGCTGCTCGACAGGTGGCCCTCGTACGTCACCTACGTGGTCAGCTTCATGACCATCGGGATCATCTGGGTCAACCACCACGCCGTTCTTGAGCGCATAAGGGTCGTGAACAGGCCCTTTCTGTTTCTTAACCTCCTGTTCTTGATGGCCGTCGCGGTCATACCTTTCCCTACCGCCTTGCTTGCGGACTATCTCAGGGAGGGTCACGACGAGCGGCTGGCCGCTGCGGTCTACGGCGGGATCATGACGGTGATGGGGGTGAGCTTCGGGGTCACCTGGGCCTACGCGGTGATCGGCGGCCTCCTGCGCGAGAACGTGGACCCGGATCTCGCGCGAAGGTCGCTCTGGGTCTTCGCGCTCGGCAACCCTCTCTACCTGCTGGCTATCGGGGTCTCGCTCTTGAGCGCAGGGCTCGGGCTGGCGATCTACGCGCTCCTGGCCCTCTTCTACATGTTCGACGTGCTGCCCCGGCTGCAGGATAGCGGTTCCCCAGGCCAACCTGGATCAACGGGTAGATAGTACGCAGCTTTAGAACCAACTCGCCCGAAGAAAACGTCCCGGGATCTTCTGGTCCCGGGACGCATCATGTCGTTTGTAGTTCACGCGCCGTCCGGTACGAGTATCCCTCTTCCCCGGAGGTTGCCGTTGTTCAGATCCTGCATGGCGTCGTTTACGGCGTCGAGCGGGTAGGTCGATGTGTGGAGGGTTACCTTGCCCTGGGCCGTGAGGATCATCAACTCGGCGAGGTCCATATAGGTCCCGACGAGGTTCCCGACGATGCTGCGCTCCGTCGAGATAAGATCGATGGTGGGGACCTCGACGGTACCACCGTAGCCTATGACGTAGTGCGAGCCGCCTGCCCTGGTCATCTGCCAGGCGTCGTCTTCGGCGCCCCGTTCTCCGACGTAGTCGAAGACGACCTCGGCTCCCTGCCCGTCGGTCATCTCGAGGACCGTATCCAGGTAGCCCTCCCCGACCTGCACGGTCTCGTCGGCGCCCCAGTCCTTCGCCAGGTCGAGCGCCTTCTCGTTCGGATCGACGACTATGACTTGTGCCGGGGTCATCGCCTTCAGGCACTGGATACCTATGTGCCCGAGGCCCCCGGCCCCGATCACCACCGCACGCGTACCAGCGTTGAGCAGGGGGACGGACTTCCTGACGGCGTGGTAGGCGGTGAGGCCCGCGTCGGCGAGGGCGGCTATGTCCTTCGGTTCGAGGACGGGGTCGAGCTTGACGACCGCGCGGGCGTTCGTCTTCAGCAGGTCGGCGAAGCCGCCGTCACGGGAGAGGCCTGGGAACTCGCCGTTCTCGCAGCGCATGTCGTCGCCTGCGCGGCACGCCATGCAAAGCCCGCAGGTCATGAGGGGGTGGCAGATCACCGTGTCCCCGACCTCGACGTTGGTGACGGCGGAGCCCACCTCTTCGACCCAGCCGGAGTTCTCGTGGCCGAGCACGTAAGGGAGTAGAGTACCGTCGGGGTCTTGTATGGGTGCCCACTGTCCCTCGACGACGTGGATGTCCGTCCTGCATAGCCCCGCGGCCCCGACACGCACGATGACGTCGAACGGATTCTCTATCTTCGGCTCGTCTATCTCCTCGACCGTGAGGCTGTCGGGGGGGATGCTGTCGTCGTAGCGGTGTAGCCGCGCGGCCTTCATGCCGTACTCTCCTCTCTAAAAGGGACACCGTAGCGCGTGGCGAGGAGCCCCCTGCACAACTCCGCGTTGCCCTCGATGCTCACCCGCACCGTCCGCGCGAACCTGAGGTGCTGTACCACCGCCTCCTCCGGCACCCGCCGCCCGTCGGGGTCTACCAGGAGCGGGGCTGTGCCTGACACCTCAAGCCCCAGCTCGGACCTGCGCTCGAGATACTTTCGCCGCAGATCCGAGGTGGGTACATCACCCAGGCTCATCCTGGCGAGGTCTTCGGGGGTGTAGTCCTGTGCGAGCAGTTCGCGGCAGAGTTGCTCCTGGCGGGCGACGAAGGACTTGCGGCGGAAGACCGTCCTGAGCTCTTCGAGGTCGGGGCTCTCCGTCTCCTCGGGGAAGGCGTTGTCGAAGCCGAGCCCTTCGTTGACGCCGACGTTGATCTCACCCGAGGCGTAGTGATCGTCGAGCACGACGCTGGCGCTTTCGATCCCGGGCACAGAGAGGAGGGCTTCTTTGGCGTCGGCGACCATCAGGTAGGCGAAGTTCGGGGCGCAGAAGTAGGTAGGGAGGCGCAGCCGCACGAAGGCTGATCCTCCCTCCACTTCGAGCTCCGAGATAAAGTCCAGGTCGGTTATGGGTTCGTCGAGTTCGGGGTCCCGGACGCCCGAGAGGGCGTCTAGGACCTCTGCCCGGCCCGTCATGAGACGGTTGGCTCCACGGACTGGGCATCCTCCTCCGCCTCGGGCAGCCTGAGCTCGGGCGGGACCTCGATGTCGTAGAGACGGGCCGCGTTGAGGCCCAGGATCTTCTTCTTCCCCTCGGTCGAGAGGCGCGGGAAGTCGTCGTACTCGTGCCCTTCCGGGTACTCCCAATCCACGAACATCTCGACCTGCCACTTGGGGTGCCAGATCGCGTAGTCGCTCGCCCAGATCATCTTGTCCTCGCCGACCCAGAAGAGCAGCTCGCCCATTACTTTCGCGAAGAAGCGCGGGCGGCTGTGCATCAGGCCGCCGAGCACGACGGAGAGGCCCGCGTACACGTTCGGCTCCTGCGTCGCCATAAAGCAGAAATCCTCGATGCGCGGCAGGCCGACGTGCTCGACGATGAAGTTCAGGTTCGGGAAGGACGTGGCCGCCTCGTCGATGTCTCTCACATCGAAGGCGTCTTTGTTGAGGGGCCAGATCGTCGGACCCTTGTGTGCGTGGATGTTGGTGATGCCCAACTCCTCGCACTTCTCGAGATATCGCATGGCCTCGGGGTCCTTCAGGCTCCAGCCCTTCGACCCGTTATGCCACTCTGCCGTGTAGAGCTTGACGCCCTTGATGCCGTACCGTTCGTGGTCCCGCTCGAGCTGCCTGAGCCCTTCCTCGCCATCCCTCGGATCGAAGCGTCCATTCAGGACGAACTTGTCGGGGTACTTCTCGGCCAGGACGGCGTCCTGCTCGATGGTGTTGAAACCTTCCCTGTACCACGATTTCAGGTAGGTTGGCAGGAAGATCGCCCTGTCCACGTAGCCGTCCTCGAATAGGTCCTTAATCATCGTCTCTTCCGAGTACTTCTGGTACTTCTCCATCGGCCAGTAGTACTCTTCCGGACCAAGCTGGTGGTAGCCGTAGAAGCACTCGATCCAACCCTTCGCGTACTGCTCCTGGCCCTCTATCCAGTTCTCGGGGCTCGCGTCCCAGAAGTGGACGTGCCCGTCTACCACGAAATACTTCTCGCCGTCTTTCTCGTACAAGGCATCTTCCTTTCCCTGAGAAGATACATAAAGGGTGTTTACCCAACCGCGTGTTCACACGGCGAACGTCGCGCCAGCATAGATCCCGCCGCAGCCACCTCCTTCGTCCTCTACCGAACGGCTCCGCAAAGGATTCCCCAAAACCCCTTCGCAGGCTGGAGAATAATCCGTCCCAAACCGACAAGCAAGGTACAAGTCGTGCCTTTTCAGGCGATGTAGAGAAAACTCCCTGTCCCTATCGGACAGGGAGTAAACCGGATCACAAAACAGCCCCGAAGAACCTTCGGACGGCGCAGAAGACCACCGTCGAGAGAGATGATGGAGGTAGGGGCTCACAAATAAAATACGGCGCGCCCCTAAAACGGAGCGCGCCTATCGGGCGCTAGTGGCCGTTCGTGAGTCTGCGGCGCGTCTCCTCGACGTCCATGCCTGAGAGACGCAGCAGGTTCTCGCCCAGGATCTTGCGCTTCGCCTGTTCTGTGAGCTGCGGGTAGCCGTAACCTTCCACCAGATCCTGCGGTATCTCGAAGGCCCAGAAGGCGTCGAGCGCCCATTTCGGGTGCCAGATCGGGGTCTCCGAGCCGTAGATGATCTTGTCCTCCCCGCACCAGAACATGAGCTTGCCGATCCACTCTGCGAACTGCCGCGGAGAGCGGACGACGAAGTTGATGGTCGCCGCTATGGAGGCGTACAGGTTCGGGTACCTCACGAGCTGCCAGCACGTCTCGTCTATGAAGGGCAGCCCGACGTGGAAGATGACGAAGTTTATGTCGGGGAAGTTCGCCGCGGCGCCGTCCATGTCCCACGTCTGCGTCGCTTCGATGGGTTGAGGACCAAGCGGGACGCCCTTGTGAACCCCGATCAGGTTTATCCCGAGTTCCTGAGCCTTCTCGTAGATCGGGAACGCTACCTTCGGGTCGTCCATGCGCCACGGGAAGGGCTCGCCGTAGTCGTAGCGGACGTTGTAGAACTTGAAGGCCCTGGCCCCGTACTCGTTTACCTGCACCTCCATCGCGTCGAGAGCCTTCTTGCCTTCCAGGGGATTCACCGTCCCCCAGAAGACGGTCCTGTCAGGGTTCTCGTCCCTGAGCTCGGCGCAGCGCTGCCAGGGGGAGAGGCCGTCTTCGAAGAGGTCCGTCAGCGGCAGCGGCATGGCGACGAGCATATCCGTATCCGACTCGTCGAAGACCATGCGGCTGATCTCGGCCGTACCCCACTCCTTGAGGAACTCGTCTGCCGAGAGCTTTGGCTCATCCTCTGGCGTAAGGACGTTGTGGAAAGCGAAGAGGTGCTG
>CADDZK010000275.1 GCA_902812425.1 Actinomycetota bacterium | reverse complement strand
TACCAGACCAACTTCGTGGTCATGGACGAGCACTGTGGCACCCACTTCGACGCCCCCACCCACTTCATCCCGCCCGAAGACTCGGGGCTGCCAGCGGCAGCCCCTCTCGGCGCGCAGACGGGGGACAGGGTGCCCCTGGAAGACCTGATGGGGCCGGCTGCGGTTATAGACGTCAGGTTCCTCGCCGAAGAGGGGAAGCCCGGGATCAGCCCTTTCATAACGGATGAGCACGTGAAGGCGTGGGAGGAAGAGAACGGGACGCTCCGAGCCGGCGAGGTCGTGCTCTTCAGGACGGGCTGGGACAGCTACTACGTCGAGGGGGACGAGAGGTATATGAGCGGCCCGCTCGTCACGGGCGACTCCCCGGGCTGGCCGGCCCCCGCCCCTGGGACGGCGATCTACCTGCATGAGAAGGGGGTCAAGACCATAGGCATCGACGCCCCGAGCATCGGCAGCGCCCACGACCCCGTTCCCGTCCATCAGGAAGGCTTGGGCCGGGGTATGCGCTACGTCGAGATACTGACCCGCCTGGGCGAGCTGCCGGTGCGCGGCGCCTTCTTCATCTTCATGCCGGTCAAGATCGCCGGTTCCTCCGGCGGTCCCGGCAGGGCTATGGCGTTGCTACCGGAGTAAGGGGGAGGTTTGGACGCCACCGAGGGGGCGGATGCAAGAGAGAACCCTGAGGGTACTGTCGAACGCATAAATGCCGCCGGACTGAGCGCTCCTCCCGGCTACGCGCACGCGGCCGTCGCTCTGGAGGGACGGCTCGTGGTGACGGCCGGGGCCGTTCCACTCGATCCCGACGGCAGCCTCGTCGGCCCTGGAGACTACGTTGCGCAGACGAGACAGGTCATCGACAACCTGACGCTGGCTCTCGAGGCGGCGGGCGCCAGGGGTAGGGATGTCCTCAAGACGACCGTGTACGTGGTCTCAGTAGATAGAGCTGACCTGGCTACGGTGTGGCGGGCCGTCCATGAGTCCGAGGTGGCCGCAGCGGCGAGCACGCTTCTTGGCGTCTCGTTGCTCGGGTATGAGGGACAACTGGTCGAGGTAGAGGCAATCGCGGTAATCAGGTAGCGCGTCGCGACACAGGGAAGGGAGAGAGCTTTGGAAGGTGCGAGATCGGCAGGACACAACAGGAGCCCTGAGGAAGTTAGCCGCCGCTACACCATCTATCTCATAGTCGTGGCGCTGGCGGGCTGGTCGCTCGCCTCCTACGACCTGAATCTACTCGTCCTTACCATCCCCGACATCTCGGCCGAACTGAAGCTGTCGAGCTCGCTTGTCGGCTCGCTGGTGTTCTTCGTCTCCGCGGCGCAGTTCGTCGTCACCCTCTTCGTCGGCTACGGGATGGACACTCTGGGACGCAAGCGGATGTGGATGATCTGCCTCGCCGCCGCGGCGCTCTTCACGGGCATGACGTTCTTCGTCCAGACTTTCTGGCAACTCGTCCTCATCCGCATGCTCGCCTCTGCCTTCGCCCAGTCCGAGCTCGCCGTCTCGATAACGCTGGTAAACGAACAGGTGACGGCCCGGCGCCGCGGACTCCTGTACTCGATCGTGCAGGGAGGGTGGCCGCTCGGGGTGTTCCTCGCCTCCGGGGTATACCAGCTGTTTATCGGGATGGGGTGGCGGTTCGTGTTCCTGCTCGGTGTCATTCCGATCATAGTCGTCCTCATAGGCCGCGCCTTTATCCAGGAGTCCGACCGGTTCAGACACGTCCAAGAGGTGAAGGAGGCCCACAACTCGGGTGACGAGGAGAGGGTGAGCTCGCTGCTCCGGGAGTACGAGGTTGACGTCGGGGAACTGGAGGACGTCACCGTCAAGCAGCTCTTCACCCACCCCGGATACGTGCGTAGGCAGCTCATCATGCTCACGGTGGTCTGGCTCTTCTACTCGACCTCCTTCGTAGCGACGAACCTGTACATCACAGACTTCATGACGCGGGTCAAGGGCCTCACCGGTTCGCAGGCGAGCCTGATCCTGCTCGTCTGCGGCGGTATCGGGTTCTTCTTCTACGTGCTGGGGGGGCTCATGGGGGAGAGGTGGGGACGCAGGGAGGTCCTTATAGGCACGGGGCTCCTCGTCGCCCCGCTGAACCTGATCTTCCTGTTCGTGAACCAGTACGCCCTTATCGCCATAATCTACTTCCTGATCTACCAGGTCACCAACGGTACCTGGTCAGGCGCAGGCTACGCCTACCAGGCCGAGAGCTTCCCTACCCGCGTACGGGGCACGGCGGTCGGCTTCCTCGGCGCGATGTTCGCCGGCGGCCTCCTCATAGGTTCCGCGCTGTGGACCCTCCTCGTCACCTTCACGACCCCGACCGTAGCCTGGCTCATCATCGCCGTCGGGCTGGCCCTGGGGCAGTGGTTGACGCTGGCGCTCAGGCGCATCCCGCCGGGCAAGGAGCTCGAAGAGATAGCGACCTGAAAGGTGGCACGGTTCTCCGGGTTCTGTGGTAGCGTCTCTCTGCAGGGCCGCGACTATCTAGTTGAGGTGTGAGAGTGCAACTTTTCGAGAAGCTGATCGAATACCCCGAGGCCGAGCGGCTGGTGCTCGAGAGCACGCCCCTGCTCCCGGTGGAGGAGAAGCCGCTGGGGGAGGCCCTCGGGCTCGCGCTGGCGCGGGATCTCACGGCCACCACCGATTCGCCGCCTTTCGACAACTCGGCGGTCGACGGGTACGCGCTCAGGAGCGCAGACGCTGAGGTCGGGCGCGTCTTCAGGGTGGTTGATGAGGCACCCGCCGGACGCCCGGCGAAAAGGAGCGTCGGGGAGGGCGAGGCGATCAAGATCTTCACCGGCGGCGTGATACCCGAGGGTGCCGACGCCGTCGTGATGGTCGAGAACACATCGGGCTGGGGCGAGGAGTTTGAGCTGAAGAAGTCCCCCACTCCGGGAACCAACATCCGCGACGCCGGCGAGGATACGCGCAAGGGTGACATCATCTTGGGCGCAGGGACGGAGGTCGGGGCGCCTGAGATAGCCCTCGCCGCGACGCAGGGCTACGGTGTACTGCCCGTCTACCGCAGGCCCAGAGTGGTCGTCCTCTCTACGGGGACGGAGCTCGTCGAGCCGGATACACGGGACCTGCAGCCGGGTGAGATCTTCGACTCCAACTCGTACGCCGTCGTCGCGGCGGCCAGCGAGGCCGGAGCCGAGGCCCGCCGCCTCTACGCCGCCTCGGACGACGCACAGACCCTGCGCACAGCCATAGAGGAGGCCCTCCTGAGTGCCGACGTGGTCGTTACGAGCGGCGGCGTCTCCGTGGGTGAGAAGGATCTGGTCAAGAGCACGATGCTCGCTCTGGGAGTCGAACAGGTCTTCTGGGGCGTGAAGTTCAAGCCCGGCAAGCCCCTCTTCTACGGTACGCGTGACGAGACCCGCCTCTTCGGCCTTCCAGGCAACCCCGTCTCGGCGATGGTCTGCTTCGACCTCTTCGTCCGCCCCGCCCTGATGCGGATGATGGGCCGCGAGGATAAAAGAAGGCCGCGCATCCTGGTCTACTTCGAGCGGGACATCGTCAACAAGTTCGGCAGGCTGCACGCCATGAGGGTCAGCCTCAAGAGAACACAGAGGGGCTGGCTCGCCGAGTCCGTCGGGGCGCAGGGCTCAGGGCTCGTCAGCTCGCTCACGAAGGCCGACGCCCTCGCCCTCATCGGCCCCGCCTCCGAGGGCATCCCCGCAGGAGAGCCCATAGAGGCCATAGTGTTGCGCGATGAGAAGCTGCAATGAGGCAACAGGTCTCAGGCAACAGGAAAAACCTGAAATCTGTTGCCTGAAGCCTTCTACACAACGGAAACGGCCTCTCAAAGGGTGGTCATTTTTCACAGGCTTGGGAGCTTGAAGTGGTAAAATTCGGGTCCGATGTTCGACTCAGATCTCGAAGATAACGTCTTCCGCAGGCGGCTGATGAAGGAGGTTGCGCCGGGGGTTCCCGTGCACTTCTCTTTCTATTCGCCTTCTGTCAAGGTACAGGTGATGCACCCTGCGGAGAACCTGCCTGGGGCCAATGGCCGCTACGTCGGGGACGCGGTAACCATCGAGTTCGTCCCTGATGACGCCGCCGCCGTCGAGCGGGTCCGCGAGTACGTCTGGCACTGGGAGGCCTACAACGCCTTCACGGCGGTGCGCAAGATCAACCACCTCAGGCGCGGCGTATGCCCGGAGAGCGTACAGGGCATCTTAGAGAGGGTCCGTGGCGTGGACAAGCGGGCGGCTGCGAAGACGGCCGAGGCTCTGGACCTCGAGGAGTTGCGGGAGATACTGGCCGAGAAGGATTTCAAGACGCTGGCGCGGCTGCCGGGCATGGGTGAGAAGCGCGCCCGCGCCGTCGTCGAGTTCTACGAAAACGAGCGGAGCGAGAGGCGCTTTCTGTACGCCGCCAACCGCAACGACCGTTTCAGGGGGAAGCCGGTCATTACCGAGCTCGACCTTTCGGGGGACCTCGAGGAGCAGGTGTGGGACCACGCCGTGCGGGCGCGGCGGCTCGGGAACCCCGACCCGCTCGGGCCCGAGGAGCCTCCAGGACACACGACCGTCCGCAACGCGAACCTTCTGCACCCGCTCCCTATGACCCCCTCCCTCATGAGCCGGGGCGTCTACTACCCCGAGCAGATCGAGCTCTTCGCAGAGACCCTGCGCCGCGTCCTCGTCGATGGGGAGCGGCTCGCCGGGGTGGGCTCTTTACGCATCCAGCGCGGCAAGCTCTTCCACACGACGAAGATGGCCGGGGTCGGGATGAAGACGCGGGCCAGGGTTCTCGCGAGCGGGCTGCTCGACGACGAGTACTCCTACAAGAGCCTCGTCGCCATCCCCGGCGTCACGGAGACGCAGGCGAGGACCATCGCCGATGCCGCGAAGAAGGGGTCTGTCGGGGCGGCGCGGACGGAGGTCCGTGTCTCCTAGTCTCTACGGCTTCGTGAAGGACCACGAGCCTGTGAGCCCGGAGGAGATCTCCACACAGTTCCTCTCTCTAGAGAGCACCAACGGCGACGCCCGCAGCGTCGTGGAGAGGCTCGTCGAAGGCGACCCCCGCTTTCTCTGGGAGGGCGAGGATCTGAGGACCGCGCACGCGGGCTCGCTCGCGCTGGAGGAGGCTCCCTACGTCGTCTTCGACGTGGAGACCACGGGTCCCGCGGCGGGGAAGGGGGGTGCCATCACGGAGTTCGGCGCCTTCAAGCTCGTGCGCGGGGAGGTGATAGCCCAGTTCTCGACGCTCGTCAATCCTGGGCGGCCCATAGATCCCTTCGTCGTCCGCCTGACGGGCATAACGGATCGCATGGTCTCGGGCGCCCCTTCTATCTCCGAGGTAATGCCGCGCTTCGAGGAGTTCGTCGAGGGATGTGTCCTCGTCGGGCACAACGTACAATTCGACTGCTCCTTCGTCACGGCGGCGAGGGGTGGGGCCAAGCTCCCGAACGAGGTACTCGACACCCTCAAGCTCGCCCGCTCTCTGGTGCCGGGTCTAAGACGCTACCGTCTTAGCGCGCTCGTTACCCACTTCGGCGTGCGCCAGGCGCCCAACCACCGCGCCCTCTCCGACGCGGCGGCGACGACGGAGGTGTTCAAGAGGCTTCTGAAGCTACTTCGCTCCGCAGGGATAAAGAG
>CADDZK010000274.1 GCA_902812425.1 Actinomycetota bacterium | reverse complement strand
TAACCGTCGCGCGCTCGGCCGCAAGCCCGAGGAGATAATGGGCGGGGATGCTTTCGCCTTCACGCACCCCGAGGACGTGCCGAGCGCCCGCTCGACCGCAGGGCTCACGTAGCGCACGGTCCCGTCGTCTTCTGTTACGAGGACGATGTCGGAGGCGTTCTGCACCAGGGCGCGGAACCGCTCCTCGCTCTCTCGGAGCGCCTCTTCCGCGCGCTTGCGCTGCGTGATGTCCTGGAACTGGGAGACGAAGTGGCTGGGGTTGCCTTCTGGATCGCGCACCATCGACACGCTCGACAGGACCCACACGGTCTCCCCGTCCTTGCGGACGTAGCGCTTCTCGCGGGTGTCAGACTCGGCCTCGCCGAAGATCAGACGCTCACATCGGATACGGCTGTACTCGCGGTCGTCGGGGTGGGTGACGTCCTCCGAGGTCTTCGTGAGAAGCTCCTCCTCAGAGTAGCCGAGCGTCTCGCACAGCGCCCTGTTGACCCTCAGGTAGCGTCTATCCAACCCGACGAGCGCCATCCCTGTCGATGCGTTCTCGAAGGCGCCGCGGAAGCGCTCTTCACTCTCGTGGAGGGCGGCCTCGATCCGCCTGTGCTCGGTCACGTCGATCATCACGCCCTGCCAGAGGCGGGCATGCCCCTCGCTGTCTTCTACCAGCACCGCCTCGTCGCGTACCCACACCACCCCACCGTCGCGGCGGACTATGCGGTACTCCATGCTGAAAGGCTCACCCGTCTCGTCCGTGCGCTCGTCCTCGGCCAGCACACGTCCTACGTCCTCAGGATGTATCGAGCCGTACCAGAGGGCTGGGTCTTCCGCGAACTCCTTGGAGGAGTAGCCCGTCAGTGCCTCTACCTGAGGGCTGATGTACACGGCGGTGTCTTTGCGCCCGACCTCCTGCACGTAGGTTACGGCAGGCACCCTCTCGAGCTCCGCGACCTCTCGCTCCACACCCCCGCGCCGGGTCCGTAATCTCCTGAGCCAGTTAGAGAAGTTCATCGGAGAAACGCCTACCTCGAAGACAAGGGACCGCGCGCCGAAGAAGTTCCATCTTTGGCCGGGGCATGGTAAGTATCGCCGAAGGTGCCAGCGTATACTCCTGCACAGATTCCTTTCCCATTGGGGTATTCTAGCCCATAGAAACGCCAGAGGCCCGTCGCCGGAACGGGGCGCGGCACCCCTGAGACCCCCGGACTCTCCGCAAGAGCCGAACGATCCCCGGTCAACACATCCTCTGCCACGCAGCGGCAACGATCTCCGGCTCCGATCGTTCGTCTGCACACCCGCTCGCCACCTTGCAATCCAGAGCCCGGCTGCTAGGATTGCTGAGGCTTCACGGGCCCGTAGCTCAGCCGGGAGAGCGCCGCCCTCGCATGGCGGAGGCCAGGGGTTCAAGTCCCCTCGGGTCCACTCCGAAAATGGTGGTTTTGCAGGACAAACAGGGATCATAAGAAAGAGCTAAGCGGAGCCACAGCCCTTTTTGACAGTTACCCGAACTGATCTACTGCGCTCTCTATCGCCCCAGCGACCTGGTCACCCCTCGATGTCAGATAGTGGGAGTAGGTACCGAGGATCACGGCTATAGCACAAGCGCGATCATCAGTTCTGTGTCTATGCGCGCAATGGGTTATCTGAAACCGCTTCTTAACTGACGGTCTTGGGACTAGTAGGCTACGTCGGCGTTCCCCGCGTTGGATCGAGCACAACCGGCGAGGAGATTGCTCAACTCCAATAGTAATCTCTAGCTTACTCTCGCTGTGTCTCGCTCAGCTCGATAATCGTGCTCGTCAGATCTCCCTCCAGAGGAATCTCAATACCATGTCCCATCAGGGCTCCCCCGCTGCGCGGTTCATCGACGCCTGTTATCCGATAAAGCGAACGTTCTCCGAGGCCCTTGGGGTATACGCTGGGGGCAGGGTCCAAGAACTGGTGCGGATTGCGGAATACGAAGATAACGGACCTACTCCTGTCTCTTGAAACGTATTGAATGGCGGTGGTTTCTCCCTCCCGGGGTGAGAGTAGCCGGTACTGGTCGCCCTCTTGGACCACATCCCGGATCTGTTTGTATTGTTCAACCAGCCGACCTGCCTCTTGCATCTCCTCCGCCGACCACCTTAAGAGGTCAGAGCCGATCCCCAGAGCTCCCATCATCGCCGAGTGAAAGCGGTAAGAGAGGGGGGCCGTGCGGTTCTTCGCCCAGAGTCCCGGATCGGCGACCCAGCACATCATGGTTCGGGCAGGGTAGACAAAGGAGAACCCTTCCTGGATTCTCAGCCTGTCGAAGGGATCGGTGTTGTCGCTAGTCCACGCCTGGTCGGTGTAGCGCAATATCCCGAGGTCCACGCGTCCGCCCCCGCTGGAGCACGACTCGAAGGCTACCTCGGGATGTTTCTTACGCAGCCTACTCAGAATGTCGTAGATACCCCGTACGTGGCGTACCCATAGCTCGCGTTGTCTCTCTTTGGGTGCCTGAGGCCAGCCGGGCTCGGAGAAGGGACGGTTCATGTCCCACTTGATGAACGAGATGTCGTTCTCTACGAGCAGACCATCCAGCACAGTGAAGAGGTGCTCCTGAACTTCCTGCATGGCGAGGTTGAGGACGAGCTGGTTGCGGCTCTCGGTTCTCGGGCGGTTGGGGAAATGATAGACCCAGTCGGAGTGCTCCCGGTAGAGGTCAGAGTCGGGGTTCACCATCTCTGGCTCGACCCACAGGCCGAAGCTCATGCCCAAGGAGTGAACCCTCTCAATCAATGGCCCCAAGCCCCTGGGGAATTTCTCCCGGTTGACCCACCAGTCCCCCAAGCCCCTTTGGTCGTCGTTTCGCTCGCCAAACCAGCCGTCGTCCACGACGAAGAGCTCGACACCCAAAGAGGCCGCCTTCTCCGCGAGTTCGCCCTGCACTTCCTCGTTGATGTCGAAGTAGGTGGCCTCCCAGGAGTTGTAGAGCACTGGACGAGACCCCTCACGTGGCAGCACGTGGTCGCGTGCGTAGCGGTGCAAGCTGCGGCTCGCTCCTCCGAAGCCCTCCTGAGTGTAGCCACCGACGAAGGTCGGCGTCTCAAAGGACTCTCCGCCCGCTAGGTGCCAGGCAAAGTCGAAGTCGTTCACGCCACCCGAAACCTGGAGTACGCCCCATACATCGTGCTCTAGAACGATCTTCCAGTTGCCGCTCCACGCGAGCGCCCCGAACCAGACCGTTCCTCCTTCCTCCGTAGCGTTTCCTGGATCCACGGCGAAGAAGGGATTGGCATGGTGGCTTGTATTGCCTCGGCGGCTCTCGAGTACCTTCTTCCCAACAGAGACGGGCTCTCGGCAGACCTGCGTCTCGGCGGCGAACCTCCCAGCGAGATGGGTGAGCCGGTAATCATGCTTGCTCGGAAGATGCCAGACGGCCGAAAGGACTTGCTCCAGCGTAATGGGGGCACGTCCTGCGTTCTCAATGACGGCGTAGCGTTCTAACAGATCCAACTCCTCAAAGAGCCTATAGTGAAGATGGACGCGCAGAGGGTAGTGTGGATCCCGCACGGTGACTACCAACTCAGGTATACGTTCATCGCCTTTCGTGCTGTATGTCTCATAGATCAGACGTACGTCGCGCACTCCGTCTTCGAACGTCGCCTTGAGGCAAGGTTCGTGATAGTACATCCCCCCCCATGGAGGGTACTCGTACCTCTCGGTCGGGCCTTCTGGGGGTTCCCAGGGGAAAAAGCGGTCGCGCAAAGGGAGATAGGGATCGCTTGTGCGGGGTAGGTCCTCCAAGCGGGGTAGAAGCGAGCCGAAGTAGGAGTGGCGGAGGCGTCCCGCTTGGTCAACGGCCAGCCCGTATGTCATGCCGCCGCTCTGCAGCGCCCAGGCACGGCGCTCCGCATTGAAGACGATAGGCATCTAGGATCACCTCACAGCAAGGTCGGAATGGTTAACAGCCTCAGCACATCACCTTCTTGGTGCCGGCAGGGGCAAGCCCTTCTTCGTCGTACCGATTGCAGAACTCGCCCTTCAGGCGCCCGGCACACCCCCTATCTGCATCCGT
Source organism: Actinomycetota bacterium (assembly GCA_902812425.1). GTDB lineage: Bacteria > Actinomycetota > Rubrobacteria > Rubrobacterales > Rubrobacteraceae > Rubrobacter_D. The sequence continues at coordinate 1,576 of CADDZK010000274.1, read as the reverse complement.
TTACTTTATGCCGGTACTGGCGATACCCTGGATGAAGTAACGCTGGAAGAAGATGAATACCAGGAGTATCGGGATGATCGAGAGTAGCGACATGCTCATCAGGCCGGTCCAGTCGGTGAAGTACTGGCCCTTCATCAGGTTCAGTCCGAGAGGGACGGTGTAGGCGGACTTGCTCTGGAGGACCACTAGGGGCCAGGCGAAGTCATTCCAGCGCCACATGAAGGTGAAGATGGTCAGTACCGCTATGACTGGACCAGAGAGCGGCAGGATCACTCTGCGGAAGATCCCAAACTCGCTGGCCCCATCGAGCCTTGCTGCCTCGATCAACTCGTCGGGGATACTCACCATGAACTGCCTTACCATGAACAGCCCAAAGGCCTCGGCGGTCCGGGGCAGGATGACGCCCCACCAGCTATTGACGAGCCCCAACTTGGAGGTGATCAGGAACTCAGGGACCATAATGACTTGTATCGGGATCATGAGGGTGCTTATCATCGCAAGGAATATGATGTCGCGTCCCGGAAACTTGTACTTGGCGAAGGTGTAGCCCGCCAAAAGGTTTATGAAAACGGTAACGACGACTGCGATGAGGGCTATGGCGAAAGAGTTTATGTAGAACTCGGTCCAGGGGAGTTTGTGCCATGCGTCTGAAAAGTTGCTCCACACCAGCCTGGAAGGAAACAAGCTGAAATGACCGTTGAAGAGCTCCGACTTGGGGCGGACCGCGGTGGCGAACATCCAGTAAAGAGGAAAGACCATCACTAAAGCCCCGACCACGAGCAAAACCCAGATGACCGCGTCCTTGCCCTTCGGCAACCCTGGGATCCGCCTTGCCCTCTTCTCCGTACCGTCTGGGGAGTAAGCCGCTCTATCCGTCATCTCTACACCACCATCCTTAAGAAGCGCTCTCACCCTGTCTGGTAGCCCGCCACTGGAACAGGGTAAAGATCATGAGCAAGACGTAGAGGAATACGCCAACGGCGCTCGCATAACCCATGTCTCCTTGCTCGAAAGCTTCCTGGTAGACGTACTGGACCAGAACGGTCGTTGAGTAGCCTGGTCCTCCGCCAGTCATTACGAAGATCAGGTCAAAGACGTACATCGAGTAGATCACGTTTAGGATCAGGAGCAGGAAAGTGGTGGGACTGAGTAGTGGCCATGTTATATGCCTGAAGATCTTCCAGCCTGTCGCACCGTCTACCCGCGCCGCGTGGTAGAGGTCAGCGGGGATGCCCTGCAGGCCCGCGAGATAGACCACCATGTTGAACCCAAGCCTGATCCAGAGCGTCGTTATGATCAGCGAGGGCATCGCCCACTTCGCCGAAGAGAGCCACGGGATACTCTTGAGCCCCAAAGCGTTGAGCAGGTTGTTAATCACGCCGTAGTTGTCGTTGAAGATCCAGGCCGCGATCAAGGCTGCAGCGACCAGCGAGATGATTACAGGCACGAAGTAGATACTCCTGAGGAGCGTCCTCCCCGGCAGCTTGCGGTTCAGCCCCACGGCGACCAGGAGCCCAAGCGCCATGCTGGTGGGGACCGTGCCAACAGTGTAGATTACCGTGTTATAGAAAGACCT
>CADDZK010000273.1 GCA_902812425.1 Actinomycetota bacterium | reverse complement strand
ACCAGACCGCTCACCCCGGACGACATCCGCGACCTCTCCTCGCGCGAGGAGGTCCTCAAGAGGGACGCCCAGCTGCGCGAGGCCTACGAAAAACTTCAGGGCCAGTAGCGAGCTTCATATAAGAACCGGTTTGGACCGGGCACCCTCGCGGGAAAGACTGCGCTGGCAGCTCGTAGAAAGGATGCCGATGGCACAACGAGTACATGAGAGCATAGAGGTAGAAGCCCCCGTCGAGGACGTCTTCCGTTACTGGTCCAACTTCGAGAACTTCTCGAACTTCATGTCCAACGTCGAAGAGGTCAGGATGACGGCCCAAGACACCAGCCACTGGCGGGTCAAGGGACCCCTTGGCAAGAGCGTCGAGTTCGACGCGAAGACGACCGAGATGGACCCGGGCCGCGGCATCGGCTGGAACACGGTCGACGGCGACGTGGCGACGAGCGGAGAGGCTCGCTTCGAGGAGGTCTACCCGGGCCGCACGCGGGTCGAGGTGACGATGAACTACTCAGATCCGCCGGGCGGGGCCGTCGGTGAGTCCGTCGCCAACGTCCTCTCCAACCCCGAGCGGAACCTCAGGGAGGACCTGCAGAACTTCGCCGCGATCGTGCAGCGCGGAGAACTCGGTGGACCGGAGGCCCAGACGCCGAGCCGCTAGAGCAGTTTGCGCGGTTGTATGATCGGGTACTATGAAGGCCGTCGGAAGATCGAGCCCGACGGCCCTGTACCCGCGCGGAAGGAATAGCTTTTGGGCCTCGCCGTAGTCAGTCTACTCATCCTCATAGTCATCGCGGTCGTCGCCATACCCATACTGATCCGCGTCTTTGGTGAGGCCGCGGGCCGCAACCCGAACCGCCCCGAGGGCGAAGGGGACGAGACCTCGCAAGGAGACCCCGGCCGTCACTCGGGACCGGGGAGGGAATAAGCCGGTCAGCACGGCTACGCCCTGACGGGCTTCGCTCCTCAACACGGCGCCTTCTAAAGGCGCCCGTAAGCACGCTTCGGCCTTTTAGGCCTCGCTTTCAGCTTGTCCTCTTGTGCCTCGTCCACTCTCACTAAACGCAAAAGGCGGGAGGTACTCTTCCCGTAAGTTGACTACTGTATCCATGCCCTTGCTGACAGGCTGAAGTGCTGACAAGCGGAGGCGAAGCCGGAGCGTGCTAAAAGGCGCCAGCAGGACGCCGTGCTGACCGGCTATTCCAGAAGATCACGCAGTCCCGCGGCGTGGGGGCTGCTCTTTATCTTGGCGAGGGCCGTGAGCTGTATCTGGCGGATACGCTCGCGGGTAACGTCGAAGCGCTCCCCGACCTCCTCTAAGGTCTTGGGCTGGCCGCCGGTGAGGCCGAAACGGTACTCGAGCACCATCCGCTCGCGCTCGGGGAGGCTGCCTAGCGCCTCGCGCATACGGGCCTTCAGGAGGGAGGACTTGGCGAGGTCGTGGGGGGACTCCGACTCCTCGTCCGCGATAAAGTCCCCGAGCTCTGAGGAGTGATCCTCCCCGACGGGGGTCTCAAGCGAGATCGAACGCCTCGAGACGCGCCTGATACGTACTATCTCCTCGGCGTCGACCTCCATGATGGAGGCGACCTCCTCGTCTGTGGGGTCGCGGTTGAGCTGGGCGCCCAGGCCCCGCTGGACCCTGTAGTACTTGTTGATCTTCTCGACCATGTGAACGGGAACCCTGATGGTACGTCCCTTGTCGGCTATCGCCCTCGTGACGGCCTGACGTATCCACCACGTCGCGTACGTGGAGAACTTGAAGCCCTTGCGGTGGTCGAACTTCTCGACGGCCCGCATGAGGCCGATGTTGCCCTCCTGGATGAGATCGAGCAGGGAAACGCCCCTGCCCGCGTACTTTTTGGCGATGGAGACGACGAGTCTGAGGTTGGCCTTGGTAAGGTGGGCCTTCGCGCGCCTGTCGCCGCGCTCTATACGCCGCGCGAGGTATGTCTCCTGGGCCTTGGTGAGGAGGGGGGTCTTGCCGATCTCGTCGAGGTACATCTGGACGGCGTCGCCCGTGTAGCGGCTCTTCAGGTCGCCTTCGAGCACCTCTTTGACGAGCTGGGTGTCCTCGTCCTCGCCCATCGTCTCGGCGAGGAAACCGGCGTCGACGACCTCGACGCCGTGCTCGCGGAGGAGCCCGTAGACCTGCTGGATCTCGTCGGTCGAGAGGTCGACCTCCTGCAGGAGGTCGAGTACCTCACTCGACTCCAGCGTGCCGGTCTCCTGACCGGCCTCGAAGAGCTCCTGTATCTCCTCTATGTCCCGCAGATCGCGTTGGGGCTGCAAAATCTACTCCGGGAACTTCAGGTTGAAACCCTCCTGTAGCCTTTACGTAATATATCTTAAAAAGGACAATAATCAATTTGATTCCGCGCGTGCAGCGGGGAACCACAAGGAGGATAGGTCGGGATGGGTCTGAGAAATCTGTACAAGGTGTTCCGCGAGACCCGCAACGCCGCGAGAGAGCAGGCGACCCTCGCCGTCACGGGCGACTCGCCAAGGGCCTCGGAGGTCGCGACCCTGCTCGGGGCGCAAAGGGGTGTGAGGGGGGCTGAGATCGTTCTCTCCGTCTCGGGAGATAGGCTAACGATCTCGGGGAAGGCTGTAGAGGATGCAGGGGAGATCACGCTCTCCGCCGTTACCGAGGATGCCGTAGAGCATCACCTCGTACCCTGGGTCGTAGGCGCTCTGGACGAGGACTATCTGGTCGCGCTTGCGAAGGGATATCCGCCGTTCAGGCGGGCCGTGTGCGAGGAGATCGTACGCAACAACGCCCGCCAGAACGCTGTCGTTGGGGCGCTCCCCATCCCTGGCGCCGACATGCCCGTGATGACGGCCAACCAGGCGCGTATGGTTCTCAACATCGCGGCCGCCTACGGGGAGGAGCTATCGATGGAACGGGCGAAGGAACTCCTCGGGGTGCTCGCCGCCGGTTTCGGCCTCAGGGCCCTGAGCCGCCAGGCCGTAAAGCTCGTGCCGGTCGGGGGATGGGCCGCCGCCGCGGTCATCGCCTACGCAGGCACCCTGGCGATGGGCCGCTCCACCATCCTCTACTTCGAGCGCGGCGGGCAGAAGGTGGGCGAGAAGGAGATGGAGGGGATCAGAAACCGCGCCACACAAGAGGCGAAAGCCTTCGTCTCGCGTATGCGCAGAAAGTAGGGATCAGACCTCAGGTATCGGCCTTCAGCCCCTCCGCAAGGCGCTCTATATAATCTTCTTATGTTCTCTGTTCTGAGGCGGGTCTTTGTGGAGGCGCGCTCCGGGCTCTCGACCGTTCGCCGGCTGGGGCTGAGAGTCTTCCTCGCGCTGACGGGGCTGCAGGCCGTGATCGTGGGGGTGCTCGTCGCAATGGCCGAGCTACGCAAGCGCCGCCAGGGGCCGAGGGAGGGGTTCCCCTGGGAGGATCAGCCAGAGATAGAGCTGGAGTCGGGTGGGGACCGGATCAAGATCTACGCCTACGGGGTCAACCTCTACGAGGCGATGCTCGATGAGATCGAGGGCGCACGGGACGAGATCTTCGTAGGTACGTTTATCTGGAAGGGCGACGAGGTCGGACGCCGCTTCGTCGAGGCGCTCTCACGCAAGGCGAACGAGGGCGTCGAGGTCTACGTGGTCTTCGACGGGCTCGCCAACGTGTTCGTGCCGCCCTCGTTCAAGCGCTTCCCCGAGAGGATACACTGCCTCCACTTCCGTCCTCTCTCCGGGCCTGCGAAGATAATGAACCCGAGGAACGTCTTCCGCTTCCACCGCCACATGATGAGCGTCGATGGCAAGGTCGCCTTCCTCGGCGGCTACAACATCGGGTCGCTGTACGCCGCAGGATGGCGCGACACGCACGTCAGGGTGCGCGGGGACGCGGCCAGGGAGGTGGACAACGCCTTCGTAGATTTCTGGAACTCACACCGCACGGGCGAGCTCCCCGAGATAATCCCGAACAAGGAGCGCGACTGGAACCCGGCGGTGAGGGTGCGGCGCAACGACCCGTACATGAGGATCTTCCCCATAAGGGAGATGTACCTCGAGGCCATAGACCGCGCCAACTCCCACGTCTACCTCACCCACGCCTACTTCGTCCCGGATCGGGCGCTCAAAGCGCACCTGATCGACGCGGCGCGGCGCGGCGTCGACGTACAACTGCTCGTCCCCGAGCAATCGAACCACGTCACCGCGGACTGGCTCGCGCGGCGCCACTTCCACGATCTCCTCCAGGCTGGCGTCAGGATCTTCCTGTACGAGCACATCATGATCCACTCCAAGACCGCCACCATCGACGGCCTGTGGTCGACGATAGGCAGCGCGAACATCGACCGCTACAGCATGCTCGGCAACTACGAGCTGAACATCGAGGTCTACAGCCGCTCCCTCGCCGCCCAGATGGAGAGGATGTCCGAGGTAGACAAGACCAACGCTAGGGAGCTGACCCTCGAGGAATGGGAGAACCGACCACTCCCCGCCAAGCTCGTCGAGCGCACCCTCGCTTCTTTAAGCCCGCTGGTTTAGAAGGCGTCAGGTACCGGCCGTCAGCTTCCTGGTTAGACGACGATGGGCTAACGCCCGGTTTGTATAATGACGATACTCTCATTTGGGGTGTTTGCGCGTAGAGAGGACTTTATTGGCACGGTGGCGGCTCCTCGAGCCGGATACGGATACGGTATCTGAGCTTGCGCGGGAGGCTGAGGTCGACCTCCTGTGCGCCCGCGTGCTCGCTAACCGGGGCGTCGCGCCAGGGGGAGCTGCTGACTTCCTCTGGCCTTCGCTCGCCGCCATCGGAATGCCGGACGAAGACGCGTGGAGCGTCGCTGCCGGGAGGGTGGCGAGGGCCATCAAGAACGGGGAGAGGATCGGGGTCTTCGGCGACTACGACACCGACGGGATCACTTCGGCGGCCGTCCTCTTCCTCGCGCTCTCCCACTACACGGACAACGTAACCGTGGGCCTGCCGACCCGCCAGACAGGCTACGGGCTCCTCGAGCCGTACGTGCGCGACCTCTTCGCCGAGGGTGTCGACCTCCTCGTCACCGCCGACTGCGGCATCTCCAACAGGGCCGAGGTCGCGCTGGCGAACTCTTTAGGGATGGAGGTCATCGTCACGGACCACCACATCCCGCCAGAAGACCCGCCAGATACGGCGGTCGCCGTGCTCGACCCGAAGCTCTGGGACCCAGACGACCCACTGGCGGGAGTCGGGGTCGCGTGGAAGTTCGCGTGGGCCATAGCGCGCGAGCTCGGCGACGAGGCCGGTAAGAAGCGACTGGGGCGACTTCTCGACCTCGTCTCGGTCGGTACCGTCGTCGATATCGCGCCGCTCGTCGGAGATAACAGGGCGCTCGCCCGCATGGGGCTCAAGCACATAAACAGGGGGCTTGCGGCAGGCGGGGCGCGTCCCGGTATCGAGGCGCTCGTCAAGGTGGCCGGGGTGAGAGGGGACCTCGACGAGGACGACCTCGGGTGGAGGCTGGGTCCGCGCATAAACTCCATCGGCAGGATAAAGAATCCGCGTCCGGCCCTGGATCTCCTCCTCACCCAGGACAGGAGGGAGGCGTTGAGGATCGCCTCGCTCCTCAACCAGCTCAACTCGGAGCGGCAGTATCGGACCAAGTACGCCGTCGAGCGGGCGATGGCAGAGG
>CADDZK010000272.1 GCA_902812425.1 Actinomycetota bacterium | reverse complement strand
GAATAGGAGGATGAGTAAGGACTATGAGAGGCTGTGCGCAAGCGCAGAAGCGTTCATCTACGCGGCCATGATACGGCTGATGGTGAGGCGTCTAGCTCGTGGCTGAGAATTTCCAAACAGTCTCTCCACGAGGTTGAGTGAATAGGGCTCTCGCTAGCTTGTATGCTCGCCTCGTGTGGGGGTATCTGGGCGCTGCCACAGAGAGATGTGGGAAGGCTGTATCGTCTCCCTCACCACCCCTGTTAGCTCGGCATTCAGCGTCTCAAGGTCCGTCTCGTCTCTGAGCTTTGCAGTGAAGCTTTCTAGGGTCTTTCTGGCATCGTACTTCTGGCGGTAGAACCGACGATCTATGAAAGACTGAATACGGCGACGTAACGGGTTGAATAGTGCGGCTATCACCAGTGTGGAGATAACTACGGCGAGTTGTGGCTGTCGCTCTTGGCCGGTGAGGGTGCGGAAGATCGCCTGGGTCGTCGCCACGCCTCCTAGGTACACGAGCGCCAGCATCGTGGTAAGTGAACCGTAGACGAGGGTGCGGTTTATGATCACGTCTATATCGAAGAGGCGTGCGCGCAGAACTGCGATGCCGATGGAGATGGGGATCGCCATCATGAACGCGTCCATAAGGAGCATGCTCAGCATCCTCCTGCCCACCTCTTCGGGGCGCAGGTCTACCGCCGCCCCTACGGTGAATATGGTCGCAAGGACGCCAGCTATCGCCACAGCTACCCCGAAGACTACCCACTTGGTCTGCTGGCGCTGGGTTGCCTCGGAGACGCGCACGTAGCGGTAGAGTTGTGCTATCGGGAAGCTGCCCCACAGCACAAAGATGCACGCATTGAAGATGGGGAGCGGCCAGGTGGTAGGGCCGAATGAAGTGAAGTTCCACAAACCCAGGAAGAGAACCCAAAGGAGTGCCATCCACCGCGTCCAGCGCGGCACGAAGCGCCCGCTTGGGAAGAGGTAGAAGAAGAGCATCCACGCCACGTAGCCGACGACTGCGGGTACCCTATCGAGCATCAACTCCCAGAAGGGCGACATCTCCCCTATCGTCGCGTTAGGGGTAAGGACGAACAGCCCGTTCATCGGCCCCCAGACCACCAGCATCGTGGCGACCAAAAGCGCCATGGGATCATCTGAGCGGCGCCAGAAGATAAGGGTAGCGACTAAGGCGAACATCGATACAAAAACGGCGTCAAGGGCGACGTTGTAGAGGGCGTATCCACTCGCGGAGAGCCCCATATCCGCCAGAGCGAGGCGCACCGCTTGGGCAGGATGGGCGAGGTGCTCGTAGCGGGCGGGAACGCTCGTGAGGAACCTGCCCAGCGCGACGAGCGCCACCACCACCCACGCTGCCCTCGCGAGAAGCAACAAGCGCCTGCGCGATGGAGGAGAAGGCCGAGGCGCATGGGCCACCATGCCGCCGGCTTCTCGCCCCTGCTGCTTCACTCCTTCGGTCACGACCCCACCCTACAGTACCAGCGTCTTCTAAGTGTTACGACAAACGTTACGAGTCGGAGCGATGAGCCAACTTCTAAGAAGACCCCTTCCACGCACTCCGCTGAATAATCCTAGGACTGCCGGTACTTACTCAGCGACGAACTTCAGAAGAGAAGAGGGCTGGGTTCTCATACCTGGCCCTCTTCTGTGCATACCTAAGCCCTTACATACGCTCTTCCAACCTTAGGCACTACCCTACTACGAAGTAGTAGCCGTCGGAGCAGTAGCTCTCGTCGTAGTCGACTCGCTCGAAGGAAGAGTGGATTGTCCACTCCTGTCTCGCACCAGGGACAAGAAAGAGTAAGCTACTATGCCGCCGGCGATCATCAGGGTGACATGGAACCCGTACTCGATATACAGAAGCCCTTGTAGGTCCGTCCCGTTGTGCAGGTGGAAGTTGTCATGCGGCCACCACGAAACGAGCAACCACCCCACGCTCAGGTAGGTAACCAGCGCCAGCCATCTCGGAAGACCTGCTGCGCTCAGGCGACGTACCAAGGGCAGCCCGAAGACAAGGAATGATACCCCTAGCCCGAAGGCCAACGCCTCGCAGACGGCGAGGCCTATAAAGAAGGGCATCTGGCCAGGGGAAGGTACGGGAGAGTCCGGGGCGGGAGGCCATATGATGCGGCCCAGCACCATAGCTGGGAGCGCGCAGATTGCCGTGAGGAGTGCCATTTTCATCCAGGTCTTCACAGTTGCTGCTCCTTTCGTAAGGGTAGGAAGAAAGGGTGTTCGGACCTCCGCCCCTGCTGGCTATTAGGCCCCTAAATATCAAGGCGGCGGGACATCGGCGTATTCCCCAAACGAGTGATCTTTGCCGTTACTTGCGCGTAGCGAACTTCTCAGAACTCCGTAAATGAGACTGTCTGAAAAATCCCACATGAGGTTCCTACAGGGTCTCAGGAGCGCTCCAGACGGAACCAACAAGCGCCATTTTGCCGCCTCGAGGGCTACCAGATGCACTGCTCAAGACACCTACAGTGACTTTTCAGACAGTCTCAATGCTTTCGGTCAGCCAACCCTCCCGAGGATCTCGCTCATCTCATCTCGGTCGAACGCCCGCATCGTGGTGCGGATGTTGCCTGCCGATCCAAGCTCCAGCAAGAAAGCCGAGAGGCTCTCGATCTCGGGCGCTTCCATCAAGCCGACAAGGTCGTGGTGACCAACAGTCCAGTAGACCTGCCCGATGCTCACTCCGTACTTGTCTTGGGCCAGCTCCCCGGCGTCGTCGACCCGCTCCACGGTATCCCTGGCGCTCCTGGCTCCTTGATCTGTCCAGTCGAACAGAACGACGTAATGCGGCATTAGCTTCTCCTCTTTAGCACCCCGCTACTACTCGTGCGCGGACGGTGGGGGCGCGTCGACCAGAAGACCGTGGCGCTCCGCGAGCACGGGGATGGAACCCATGTCCATCTCAATCCCGTACTTCTCCCTCATGGCACCGAACGCCTCCTCATCCACCGGGCCTTGGTTGGCGGGCGGCAACAAAGGCGCAAGCTCGGCGAAATACCGCTCGAAGCCAGCAGGAGAGATAATCTCAAGCGCCCTCGCCGGCTCCTCGGAGGGGTTCCAGAAGGCGTGCGGCACCCCCCTGGGCTTGAAGACGAGATCTCCGGGACGCGCTACGAGGACCTCCTCGCCTATCTGCACGCCGACCTCGCCCTCTAGCACGTAGGTGTACTCGTCCTCGTAGCGGTGGGTGTGCATGGGCGCAGCGAGGGCTCGCGGTCCTATAGGGTGCTCGACGAGCGCGAAGTTGCCCTGGGTCTCTTCTCCCCCGATCATGAACCTGATGCCTAGCTTCATCAGCCACACCGTCTCGCCCTCATCCGGCGAGAGCACTAGGCGGGCTGGTACCTTAGCCTGCTGGCTCCCCACTTCAGCCATCAACGACCTCCTCTCCTAATTTCGGCAAACACTATGCTTACCGAATAGCAGGCACCATACACCCATCCGCCCCACGTGTCAATATCGTTTGGTATAGTGTTTAGCGAAATGACGCAGAATAAACGCAAATACGAGATGAAAAAGCGCGCCGAGCGCCAGCGCGAGACGCGGCGTAAGATCGTGGAGGCCACCGTCGAACTGCACCGTACGCGGGGGCCCGCCAACACCACCATAAAGGAGATCGCCGAGCGAGCAGGTGTGAACAGGCTTACAGTCTACAACCATTTCCCCGACATAACCGACCTCCTGAAGGCGTGCTCGAGGAGCTGGACTGGGCGCCACCCCGCGCCCGACCCCACCCCTTGGGCGCAGATCGGCGACCCGCAAGAAAGGTTTCGTCGGGCGCTCACGGAGCTCTACGGCTACTACGCTCTAACCGAGCCCATGAGCGCCAACGTGCTGCGCGACGCCGAGACGATGCCCGAGTTGGCATCGGTGCTGAAGGGGTCGATCGTGCCCTACCGTGCGGCGGTGCGTGACCTGCTAGCGGAGGGCTGGGAGGTCGGCGACGACAGGAGGAAGCGCCTGCTCGCCACGATCAAGCTGGCGATCGACTTCCACACCTGGCGCTCGCTAGAGCGGGAGAGCGGCCTGAGCAGGGAGGAAGCCGTGGAGTCCATGGTCGCGGCGGTGCGTTCGGCCGCCGCGCGCCCAGACGATGCCCAGAAGTAGCCGGAGAACCCAAGAGCTTCCAGAGACCCATGACAGACGAATTTCTGCGAATTACCCTTCCACGCACTCCGGTGAATAGAGGCAACTTGACGGAAGGTCTCCGTTCGCCCAAGCTGGGCTTCGGGAAGAAGAATAGGGAGGCCCTCCGCTATGGACAAGCTACTTACCCTGGTCATAGCCCTGGGCGGCATCGCTACGGGCGTAGGCGCCATCTGGACAGCCATGCTCGCCAGGCGTCAGGTGCAGGTCACCGAACGAAGCCTCGCCGAACAGAACGAGCGCGCACGACTTACCCTCGAGTACGACCTGCTTACCAGGATGCGGGAGAGGTTCGAAAGCCCACAACTGCGCAGTAGCAGGAGGGCGACAGCGAAGTTCTTCCTGGAGAACGCCTTCGTGGACGGCGAAGTCGTCGAAGCGCCTACCATGGCCAACGCCGCGGTCGAAGTGTGCAACTTCTTTGAGGAGGCCGGGGAGATGGTTAGGCTCGGGATCTTAGGCGCCGAATCGGTTACGAGCAGATTCAGCGTACATGGGCAAGCGTACTGGACCCTGTGCAGGCCGGCCATCGAGAAGTTCCGCGAAGAGTGGGAACTCTCGGCGATCTACGAAGAGTTCGAATACCTCAGCCGCCTGATGGCGGACCTCGACCCCGAGCAAGGCACCGCGCCCCGCAGGCCGGAGGTCCTGCGCCAAGTCATGGAGTGGGAATCCGTCGTAGGCGAAGAGCCTTCTCCCATGACGGAGTGAGGGCATCCGCTGAAGCAGAGCTCAGCGAACTTCGTAGAATTCCGTACAGAAACTGTCTGAAAACCCTCATGAGCGGGCTAATCCCCTCACCATAATGCGACTCATTGCAGCGTAGATGATCGCTTCTTCCCGTCTCCGGCAACCTCTCTTGTAATCTTTGCTCTTAGCCTCCTGTTCTGACCCAACCAAGCAAAAGTCCGCTCCACCACCCACCGACGCGGCAGGAACGTCCTGGGCCCCTCCGGGGGCAGGAACCTCCTCGGGTCGAACTTCACGCCCTCCTTGGCCCACTCCCTGGCCCACCTCATCATCACCTCCTCGGGTGCCGGCTTGGGCGGATGCCTAACGCTCTCGGCACTCCAGCCCAGTACGCTTTGCACGCACCCTGCGCCCTCTCCTGCCCGGTATACCCGGCGTCCAGCCACAGATGTGAGAGGCGAGGTAGACGATCGGCTAGGAAGGGGCCAAGCAGGAGCTTGATGCCGTCCCGATCCAACACCTTGGCGCTGTGGACCCTCGCTTGGAGCACCAAACCCCCCTGCGTGTCCACCAGCAGATGACGCTTTCTGCCTTTTACCTTCTTTGCGCCGTCGTAACCCCGCTCTTTTCCGCCCACCCCAGTCGTCTTTACCGACTGGCTGTCCACTATGGCGGCGCTGGGCTTAGGGTTCCTCTTCAGACGGACCCTAACCCGCTGACGCAGGCCGGCGTGCATCCTCTCCCACCTCCCATCCAAGCGCCAGAAGCGGAAAGTAATGGTAGACGGTCTTCGAG
>CADDZK010000271.1 GCA_902812425.1 Actinomycetota bacterium | reverse complement strand
CAATAGTGGGGAGAGGGGGGATCTCATCGTGCAGATAGGAGTTGTCGTGCCCAAGAAGCTCAAGCGTCGGGAGCGTGAGATCCTCGAGGCCCTCGCCGAAGAGCGCGACGAGGATGTAAGGGAAGAGCTCTTCAAGAAGGTGGGGTCGTGAACCTCAGAAAGCGTCCCGTCTACATGATCGGGATAGCCTCGGAGCTTATCGGGGTGCACCCGCAGACACTGAGGATGTACGAGCAGAAGGGCCTGCTCCGTCCGCGCAAGAGCATAAAGAACACCAGGCTCTACTCGCAGGAGGACGTGGACCTCGGCCGCTACATACAGAGGCTGACTCAGGAGATGGGTATGAACCTCGCCGGCGTCAAGAAGGTCCTCGACCTGGAGCGCCAGGTAGCGAGGCTGGAGGCCGAGATCCGTGCCTTGCGCGAAGACCTGGAGCGCAAAGAGGCGGAGCACAGTAGGGCCGTCGCCGAAGTACACCAGAGCTACAAGAGAGAGCTGGTCTTGATGCCCCGCGGCGAGCTGGCGCGTAGCGGACGGAAGAGGAGCTGATGGCCGAGACCATGCACTGCTACCGGCATCCGAAGAGGGAGACCCGCGTCTCCTGCGCAACGTGCGGGCGGCCCATCTGTACCGATTGCATGGTGGCCACCGACGTCGGGATAAAGTGCCCCGACGATGCCAGGCTGCCCCGCGGCGCGCGGACCGGCGTCATGAAGAAGGGGCAGGTCGTAAGAAGTATCCTCGCCGGCATCGGGGTTGCGGTAGCCGGTATCCCCATAGCGTACGTGCTCTTCCTACTCCCCTTCACCTGGTTGATCTCGGCCGCAGCAGGCTACGGGGCCGGAACCCTGATCAACCGCGCCGGAGGCCGCAACGGCGGCCCCATTGCTATCGTCATCTCCGTCGTGGCCACGGCCATATCTTTTCTCGTTGTGCTGGCACCTGATCTACTCGGGGGCACGATCAACCCTCGCCCCCTGCTCGCGATGGTTTTCGCCGTGGTCGCAGCCGGAGTGGCTAACCGCCGGATCTGACCGCACTCCTGTATGAAGCACCTCGCGATACGCCCGCTCGATGCGCGGGGTGGCTCCGATTCCCGCAGCCTTCCACCGTCTGGTGTCCTCAATACAGGCGCTACCTTTCGGCCCAGCAGGTAGGAATCCGCACCACCCTGGTCACCAGAGGAGATTCCGCCGGCTGCGTAACTATCAATCCCTGAGATTCAAGGCTCGAACGTGTCGCCCTGCCCCCGCGATCCGCTGCTGGACGAGGCGCAGAGCGGAAGGCCTCGGAACACCCCGTAGGTATGTTGCCTGACTACAGGGGCAACATACCTACGTCCTCCGCGTCTACGCCCTCGATGGAGAGGGCCCGACGAGTGACGGTGGCTCCGTGAGGCGGGGACCCGAGGTCACCGTAGGGGTTCGTTCTTTACCTGAACAGGGCGGTGATATCCCGGTCAGCGCCATGACGCAGGAGCCCGCCGTACCCGTGAGCTCGTAGCGACCAGAAACCACAGAATCTTCATCTCATCCCTCCCTTCCAAAGAGGTTGAACCTGTCTCTTCACCGGAACACCCCTGTGGATAACTCGCCAACCCCCTCTAATAAAGCTAAAAATCGGACTTCCCGAAGCACCCCAGAGGGCTTAACCATCCTGTGACAGAGTTACACTTAACCTTAAGATAAAATTAAACCTGAAGATGAGGTAAAGCATCGAAAAATACTTTCAGAAAGCCTAGCGTAGCCTGTAAGAGCGTGCTAGGGTTGGGGCCATGAGAGAAGACATGCAGTACATAAGCGGAGTTTTGGACGAGCTGGAGGCGATCGTTCAGGACGCATCCGGCGTACCGATGAGCAAAGGGAGGGCCGTCGTAGATCGGTCTGATCTGCTTGTGATGCTGGACGAGCTAAGGGGATCGTTGCCCCCTGAGTTGGCGGAGGCTGAGGCCATCCGCCGCGAATGCGGGGCCACAGTCGCTGCGGCTGAGGAGGAGGCCCAGCGCATAGTCGAGGATGCCCACCATCGCGCGAACGCGATGGTCCCTGAGACGGAACTCTACAGGCGCGCGCAACGTCGGGCGGGAGAGGTGATCGACGGGGCGGAGCGCTACGCCGAGGAGGTCTCCAGCGGCTCCGAGGTGTATCGTGACCGCGTTATGGGACAGCTGGAGAACTGGTTCCAGGATTCGCTGGTCTCCGTAGAAGAGTCGAGGCAGGAGTTGGGTGGCGTCCCCGTGCGCAGGCCCGCACCCCAGCCCGAGGTCGTCGAGGAGAAGACCGACGGCCAGGGATGGCAGGCGAGCTCGGCCTAGGGCCGCCGGCACGTAGTTCTTTCTCAACCTGCCCGCTATCGGCAACCCGAGGTCACGCGACGCGGACGCTCTTGATTTGCTCGCCTGAACCTCTGACAAGAGAACCCTCAGGGCTCGCGTGGAGGCTCTCCTTGTGGGGCCATGATTTCGCTGAGGGCTTCGAGACGGGCGTTGAGGCCGTCGAGTGAGGCGTTCAGGTCGTTCGCACGGGCGGGGTTCTCGCTATCTATGGAGACCCGGACGACCTTCGCCCTGAGGTCGAGCAACTCTTCGAAGGTGTCGGAGATTTCGGCGTCCGCGGCGTCTATTCTGGCTTCGAGCTCGCGCAGGTTCTCCCTGCGGGTGGCGCTCCCTTCGGAGGTGCCTGTACCCTTGCTGAGGTCGCGCGTGACTTCTGCCGCCTTCTCTCTAGCGTGGGCGACGTCCACGAGCCGGTCCGCCGCCGCGTGCAACCTGGGGATCGCGTCTTCGAGTACGGCCCTGGTTACGTCGTCGGAGCTCTCGATGGCGGCGAGAACCTTGCGGTAGACATCGAGGGTGGCCTCGACCTTCTGGCGGGTCTCTCCGCGTGGGAGCCAGCGGGCGCGGCGCTCGGGAGAGAGATCATCGCTCTCCACGGCGCCGCGCGATGTCGTCGGAACCCCGTCTCCTCCGAGGACCCGTTGCTGGAAGATGGGATCTCTCGCGGCCAGGAAGACCAGGGAAGCGTAGGTCGCCAAAGTCAGGGGCAGCAACCACCACAGCGGGGTTAACGCCGCCAGGGCGGTTACGAAGAGTCCCATCCCTATTACGAGTATCAGGACGTTGATCGGGCGCAGCGTCGCCGCGCGCAGCATCCGGTTTCGCTCCTCGGGCGAGAGGGGAGCCGGCTCCCGGCGCGCGGGCGGTCTCCGGCGTTCAGTCACCGTCGTCTGTCGAGGTTATGAGACGCACCTTACCTCCGACCTCGAGCGAGAGCGCGTGGGCGGCGCTACCTTTGTTTATGGCGAGGCTCAGGCGCCAGTGAGAGTCGGGGACGAGCACCAGCTCGCCCGCCTTGGCGGATCCAAAGGTCTCGACGTACCGAACTGACATCTCGCCGTCGCCGGCGTCTACTTGCAGGGCGTCACCGTACTCGAGCCCCGACTCCTCCTGCATGACGGAGAGCCTGGCGTTGCCGAAGCGATCTATGGAGATGATTCGGGTCAGCAACCCTTCTCCTGCACCCGCCAGAGCACTCGCCGGGCTGAGACGGACCAGCGAAGAAGGCTCCACAGCCTCCCCGAGATCCGAGATCTCAACCCCAGCCGCAAGATGCCCTGCTACGGGGGCGAAGACGTCGCGGCCGTGGAAGGTGTTCGAGACGGGATGCAGATGGTAGCGCGCGTCGGTGAGCGAGACGGCCCCCGTGATACCACCCAGGGACTCCGCAGCCTGAACGAGCAATCCGTTGTCTGGACCGACCAGCAAGGCCCCGCTCTCCGTCCCGAGCGCGAGTTCTCGTCGCTCCGTGCCGACACCCGGGTCTACCACCGCAAGGTATACCGTGTCGGCGGGCATGTAGCGGGTGGCGTGCTGCAGGATCTCGGCCCCCGTCTCAACCGCGAAACCAGGCACCTCGTGCGTAAGGTCAACGATGGAGATGCCTGGTGCGATCCTCAACATTACACCTTTGCACGTGCCCACGTAGTCGTCGGCGATGCCGAAGTCAGATAGAAAGCAAACCGGCCTCATGGAGGTAGTATAAAGCGCGCCGATGCCGTGAGCAGAGACCCGCAAATAGTGCCTCGGAACCGCCAGCGAGCCACGGCTAGAGTCACGACTACAATCTTCCCTCCGTAGACCGCGTCTACCTCAGATCACACCGGACTCCCCACACCTCACCAATGGATACAGCTCAACCTTAAACTCATATAACCTTCTACTAATGGTCAATATACGTTTTGTAGCAGAGCATGATTTTGATCGAGTCTCAACATCTTGTGTCGGACTATTGCGGGCTACGAACATGTCGTGCTTGAAGAGATATGATGCACCGTTTCTGGCTTAGGTAAAGGGATTGTATGAGGTTGCGCAGTACGTAGCGGGGTGCTAATTTTTTGTTCGGGCGGTTCCCGCCCACCCGGGGCTCGGTTTAAAGCTTGGGTTTAGACGCGGGGACCGCGGCGGACTTCATCGGCGGGGAGGGGTGATGAAGTCCGGCTTGAGGCCCCTTATGGGGAGGGGCCGATCAGGGCGTCCCGGTAGTGCTACGGGACGTCTTTTCTATGCTCTCGTGTACGTTTGTAGGGCTCTGATCCAGGGGTTGCCGACCCACTGCTACTTGAAGATTCCGGGGGCGGTACTTGTGTATGCGGTCAGCCAGTGGAGATCTTCTTCGGTAAACGGTTCGGTCGAGTTCCGGGTTGCGTAGACTACGCCCACGGGGCGTTCGTCGTCGAGGATGGGGACCGCAAGGGAGTTGGTCCAGCGGGCGTTCGTGCGGGCCTGGGGCAGGCGACGGGGACCTGTCACGGTCAGGGTGGGGTGGGTCGTCTTGATGACCAGGTCGATCACGCTCCGGTCCGATGCGGTGAGCTCCCTGGGTGAGTGCTCTCCGAGAGGCGTGAGGTCGGGGACCCGGATCAGGGCCACCCTGTCGGCCTTGAGCTCGCGCCTTATCCCTTCGGCTATCTGCTCCTTCGGGGCGTCGGGGTCGAGGTTCTTCGGCATGGAGGGACGAAAGACGAGCCGCGAGGAGAGGATGAAGTTCACGCTGGTCCCGGCCACTATACCTAGCAGGTTGAAGAGCGCGTAGTAAGGGAAATCGTCAGAGACGTACTTCACGAGCGGATACCAGACGGCGAAGTTCGCCCCGATGCCCATGACGGCGACGGGATAGGCGAGGGCGCCACGCAGGAAGAAGTGGATCCTGCTCGAGTGCCTGATGTCCCGCCAGGTGAACGCGTTGTTGAGGAGGAAGTTGGTCAGGATGGAGATGCCGACGGCGAACATCCAGGCTATGACCTTGTGGGCGTTGAAGACCTCTGCTAGCACGATGAGGGTGACCATGTTGACCAGGACCCCCGAGGCCCCGACGAGGGCGAACTTCCAGAAACGTCCCGCCGAGGGCACGTACCAGAAGAGGCTCAGTATGTGCATCAGGTACTCGAAGCCCTGCCTGATGGTCGCCTTCGACACCCCGGCATGGCGGGCCCTGAAGTCGAAGGGCGCCTCGACCACCTTGAGTTCGGGGGCGCACACGAGTATCTCCAGCAAGATCTTGAACCCCGTCGGCCTGAACTGGATGCCTGAGATCGCCTCGTTCTTTACCAGGAAGAAGCCCGTCATCGGGTCACTGGTCTTGCGCGCCTCCTTGAAGACGATCTGGGCCAGGTA